>NZ_BOCG01000225.1 GCF_016587775.1 Lactobacillus nasalidis
CCCGGCCAAAATGCCGTTGTCGGTAGCCACGGCATCCCCCTGGCCGGCCAGCAGGGCGTTGGTGCAGGCACCGTAGTCGTTGTACTGGCGGATCTTGGCCTTTGGAGCCAGGCGCGCAATGTCTTCAGCAGCCGTCGTCCCCTTGACCACGATGACTACTCTGCCCTTGTGGTTGAGGTCTTTGATGGACTTGATCGAGCTGCTGGTCTTGGTCATCAGCGACGTCCCCGCCTTAAAGTAAGGCGTTGAGAAGTCAACTGACTTCTTTCTTTCATCGGTGATCGTCATGGTCGCCAAAACCGCGTCCAAGTTGTTGTTCTTCAGCTGCGGAATCTTGGTCTGGGCCGTAACTTCAATGAACTTGGCCTTGCCGTTTTTGCCCAGGATCTTCTTGGTCAGCAGGCGGGCCAGGTCGATTTCAAAGCCCTCCAGTTTGTTGGTCTTGACGCTCTTGATCCCGAACAAGGCCGTATCGTATTTCACGCCCCAGGTAATCGTCTTGGTACTCTTGACGTGGTTGTAGACTCTTACTGAGCTGTCGCTTTCAACGGCGCAGGCTGACAATGATCCCAAGCCAAGCAGCAGGAAGAACAGGGCGGCAACTTTGCGGAGCAACTTTTTCTTTTGTTTCATGTAACCGCTCCCTTCCTTTTGTTAGTGGTCGATAACCTTGCTGAGGAATTCTTGGGCCCGCATGTTGCGTGGGTGCTCGAAGAAGTCCTTCGGGTTGTGTGAGTCTTCCAGGACCTGCCCCTGGTCAAAGAAGATGATCCGGTCGCTCACTTCTCTGGCAAAGCCCATTTCGTGAGTAACGACCACCATCGTCATCCCTTCAGAAGCAATCGTCTGCATGACGTCCAGAACGTCTTGAATCATTTCCGGGTCAAGGGCACTGGTCGGTTCGTCGAACAAAAGCACCTTTGGCTTCATGGCCAGGGATCTGGCGATGGCCACCCGCTGCTTTTGACCACCGGAAAGCTGTCTTGGGTAAGAATCTTCCTTGTCCAGCAGGCCGACGCGCTTAAGCAGGTTTTCGGCGATTTCCCGGTTTTCCTTTTCATCGCGGTGCAAAACGATTCGCGGAGCCAGCATGACGTTTTCCAAAACCGTGTGGTTTTCGTAAAGGTTGAAGTGCTGGAACACCATGCCGACGTCACGGCGGATCTTGTTTAAGTCGGTCTTCTTGTCGCCCAGGTCAAAGCCGTCAACGTTCAAGACCCCTGAAGAAATGCCTTCCAAACCGTTCATGGTTCTGATCAAAGTACTCTTGCCGGCGCCCGAAGGGCCGATAATTGAAACGACTTCACCCTCATCGATGCTCAGGTTGACGTCTTTCAAGGCATGGTAGTCCCCGTAGAACTTGTTGACTTTCTTGAACTCAATGATTGCTGCCATAGTGGTCCTCCTTGTTTTATTAACGCTTAATTAAATTGCTAGCCAGCCAATCCAGTGTAAGTATTTTAACACTTATTTATCAAACTATCACTGCCAAAGCTGAAAAGGTTCGCTTATCAGTCGGGCTTTCCTCCAAAAAGACGCCCCATTTTCATCTTCAAAAGGAAATAGCCGAATCATTTTGAAAACGTTATTCTTTCATGCCAGCCGAAGCGGCCTTTCCCCGTTCAAGTATGATTAATTTTTTATTAAATTTACCAGAAAGGGGCCGCCGGTGCAAGCATTTTGTCTATGATTCGCGAATCTTTTAGCTTTTTTTAATAAAAAAAGCAGAGAAGCTCTTGCTTATCTTAATTTTGGCTGGGACTTTTCTTTACTTTCTTTTGTATTTCTCGGTCTATTCTTAATTATATTAACTCATTTCTTTTTTGCAAAATTTTTGAAGTTTTTCCAAACGTTTTTTCATGCCCGCAGCTTCCTTAAAAGCGCTTGAAATCGCGTTTTTTCACAGTTTTGACTAGACCGGATCTTTGATCACCTCTATAATTAGTAGTTAAAGGAGTTTTCAAATGTCAAAAAAGCAACATCCCATCATCATTGGTATCGCCGGGGGCAGCGGGTCAGGCAAGACCACCATTGCCCATGAATTATACGACCAGTTCAAGAACGACCGCATCCGGATCATTACGGAAGACTCTTACTACAAGAATCACCCGGAAATGACCATGGCCGAAAGAAACAAGATCAACTTCGACCACCCCGACGCTTTTGATACCGAGCTTTTAATCAGCCAATTGCAGGACCTGCTCAACGGCAAGGCTGTTGAGATGCCGATCTACGATTTCACCACTCACCTGCGCAGCCCGGAAACCGTCCACGTTGAGCCGGCCGACATCATCATCCTGGAAGGGATCCTGGTTTTGGCTTCTGAAGACCTGCGCAAGCTGATGGACATCAAGATTTTCGTCGACACGGATGACGACATCCGCCTGATCCGCCGCCAGCGCCGCGACATGGCTGAACGGGGCCGGTCATTTGACTCGATCATCGACCAGTACCTGGCCACCGTCAAGCCCAGCTACCACCAGTTCGTCGAACCGTCAAAGCGCTACGCCAACATCATCGTCCCAGAAGGCGGCGCCAATGACGTTGCCCTGGACATGCTGACGACGAAAGTCCGCGACATCCTGCGCCGCAATGATTTAGCAGAAAAGGAAGCAGAATAATGTCCAAGCAGAAACCTCTCGTAATCGGTATTGCCGGCGGCAGCGGATCGGGCAAGACGACTGTGGCCAAGGAAATCAGCAAGCGCCTGCCGGCTGACCGGGTCCTCATCCTGACTGAAGATGCCTACTACAACGACAACTCAGCCCTCAGCATGGAAGAGCGCAAGCAGATCAACTACGACCACCCCAACGCCTACGACACCGACTTGATGATCAAGCAGCTCAAGGAGCTCTTGAACGGCCAGGCGATCGAAATGCCGACCTACAATTTCAACATTCTTTCCCGGGCCAAAGACACCGTCCACGTCGAGCCGGCCGATATCATCATCCTGGAAGGAATCCTGGTTTTGGCTTCTGAAGACCTGCGGCAGTTCATGGACATCAAGCTCTTCGTCGATGCCGACGACGACATCCGCTTCATCCGCCGCCTGGAACGCGACACCAAGGAACGGGGCAGGTCGATCGACTGGATCATCTCCCAGTACCTGGCTACCGTCAAGCCCAGCTACAACCAGTTTGTTGAGCCAAGCAAAAAATACGCCGACATCATCATTCCCCAGGGCGGAGAAAACCAAGTCGCCATCGACATGGTCTCCTCCAAGCTGCTTTCCATCATCAACAGCTGAAAAATTCCAACAGACGCAAAACGCGGACCGATTGCCAAGCAATCAAGTCCGCGTTTTTTATTTTTTGTTTTAGAGATTCAGGTAAGCAAAAGTATGCAGGCCAATCCAGGCGGTTGCCAGCATCAAGGCCAGCACGATGCCCACCGTGCTCCAGTAGGCCTGCTTCATTTTCTTTGGTCTGGTCAAAATCAAGTGCGTCATTTTTGCTCCTCCCTAAATTCATAAAAATTGAAAACTTTCACGATATATCCTAACAATGTTTTCAATCATACAACTTTCAGAAGAGCTTGTCACGCTTTTTTGATTATTTTTATCAAAAAGATGATAACTTTACTGCATTATTTGGCCATGACCCGGTCAAAGAGCTTGGTGATCAGCTTGACCAAAACCGCGTCGAAGACGACGGAGGAAACCAGGCCGGCGATGAACATTTCGATCAGCAGGCTCGGCTTGTAGGCACTCCAGCCATAAGTGAAGTAGCACATCACGAAGGCGGCCACGTGGCAGCAGATGGCCCCGATGATCAGGCTGCCCCAGCCAAAGCGGTCATAGTTTTCCTTCTTGGGGAAGAAGCCGATTTCGTTGAAGGCCCCCTGCACCAGCCCCTGCAAAATCGTCATTGCCCCCCACTGGCCGCCGAAGGCCATTTCCACGGTTGCCGCCAGGGTTTCGCCGACCAGGCCTGAGCCGAAGGTTGGCACGAAGTACATGGCCAAAGGCGCTGCCATGTACCAAAGGCCAGAATAGATCTCATCGGCCAGCGGTCCCAGGCCGACGAAATTCAGGGCAAACTTGGTCGAGTTGTAAAGGGGGTTGAAGACGTAAGTGTAGATTACCCCCATGATGATCCCGATCAGCGCCATCAGAATAATGGCTTTAACATTCCATTTGCTTTCTCTTTTAAGCATAAAAAAACTCCTATCCAACACACAATTGCCGGCTAGGAGTTTGAACTCATGTTAAACAAACACTTCCCTTACGCAAGCATTACCTTGGTCAGGTTCAAAGGGTCGACTTCCGTCATCTCAGCTTTCGCTCCCCTAGTGGCTAAATATTTGACTTATTACAGCTTACCAAATCAGCAAAACGCTAACAAGGCAAATTTTTCACTTAATTAATTGAAGCTTTTAAACGATGCGAGCTTGTCTTCGTCAATGTCGCGGATGATAGCCAGGGCCAGGTCAACGGCGGCCTTGTAGTCCTTGTAGCTGCTGAAGCAGTAAGGCGAGTGCTCGTAGCGGACCGGAATCCCGATCACGATCGTCGGCGCCCCGTTTTCATAGTAGATTGCCGCGCCGTCCTGCCCGCCGCCAGTTCTGACTGACCGGGTGTAAGGGATGCCCTCCCGGTCGGCCAGATCGCAGGCATACTGCTGGAACTTCGGGTTCGGCAGGAAGGTGACGTCCATGTCCCGCAGCATCGGCCCGCGCTTCAGGCCCGTCTGCGACAGCCAGTCCGGCTCAAAGGTATCGTCGGCCGGGCAGCTTTCCAGAACCAGGCACAAGTCCGGCTTGACCTTGCGGGCCGTGACGTAGGCTCCCCGCAGGCCGACTTCTTCCTGGCTGGAAAGAGCGGCCACCAGGTCCATGCTGATTTCCTCATCCTTGAGGTTTTCCAGGATGTCGGCCATGGCCGCGGCGCCGAAGCGGTCGTCGAAGTCCTTGCCGAAGAAAAGGCCGGTCTTGTCATTGTATTCGCAGTCCACGTCGACGAAAATCGGGCAGCCGGTGTCGATCTTGTAGTCGTTGATCGTTTCTTCCCGGCTGGAAGAGCCGACGTCAATGGACAAGTCGGCTACCTGCGGGACGGCTTTTCTTTCGGCAGCCGTCA
>NZ_BOCG01000226.1 GCF_016587775.1 Lactobacillus nasalidis
AAAGCCTGGCTGCCGGAGAGCAGGCTTTGGCTGCTGCCGGCGGGCGGGGGCTTGAGGAAGTCAAGCAGCTGCGGGGCTACCAGCCCGGCGACCGCCTGCGGGACGTGCACTGGCCAAGCAGCGCCCGTTTTGGCCAGCTGTATGTCAAGGAATACGAAGGCCAGCCGTCCCGGCCGCTATTGCGGCTCCGCCTTGATTTCACGCACGAGGCGGGCGATGACTTGACGGCCTACTATGAGCTGGTCTACGGGCTGGTCCTGGCCAGCCTGGAAAGCGGCCGGGAAGTTGAACTGGCAGACACGGACGAGCTGGTCTTAAAGCCGGCCGTCATAAGCCAGCGGGAAGATCTGGACCAGGCCATGAAGCGCCTGTACGACGCGCCGGCAATCAGCGAGAGCGCTGGCGGGGACTTGGTCCTGGCCACGGACTTGACCTTGCGGCGGGGCGGCAAAATAATCCGCGAATTCAGAAAGGGGGATGGCGGTGAAATCCAAATCTGACAAACTGGAAATCAGTCTGCTGGGCCAAGCGGCGGGAATCCGGCAGCTTGCCCTCAGGGCGGCATTGCTGCTGCTGCTTTTGGTCACGGAGCTTTTCGCCCTGCGAAATTCCAGCCTGACCTTTGCCCCGCTTCCGGTTCTTTTAGCTGTGACCTGCGCTGTAGCCATCTTGGAAGCCGGGGCATTTTATAAAAAAGTTCTCGGCGCTTGCTCTTTTGGCTGCTTTTAGTGGCTTCCGGGGCGGCGATTGCCTTCAACCTGCCGACTGGCAAGGAACTTCTGGCGGTTTTAAACAGGTCGCTCAAGCTGAACGTGACCGGTCTCTTCCTGGGCTTCATGCTCCTGCAGGCCGTCTTGCTGGACTATGGCCTGGTGAAAAAAGGCGCTTTCTGGCTGCTTTGGCTCTGGCTGGCGCTGGTTTTGCTCTTGCGCCTGCTTTTAGCCGGCCACTTGGAGGCCTGGCTGGCCGTTCTTTTGGCCGGCGAAGCCTTGGCCTTCCTGGCTGCCGGCCGCCAGCACGCGGTCTGGCGCAGCC
>NZ_BOCG01000227.1 GCF_016587775.1 Lactobacillus nasalidis
CTGTAGTTGGCACTGCCGCCGGTGTGGCGGCCTTTTTCCAGCAAAAGCACGCTGGCGCCATTTTCCTGAGCGGTCAAAGCGGCTGCCTGGCCGGCAGCACCCGAACCTACGACTACTACATCATACTTATCCTTAGCTGCAATTGTCATGGTTTTCTCCTTACAAAATCAACTTAAACATTGCTTACACTTGAAACTATAAAGTCTTTTGCGGTAGATTAATAGAGAGTAAACGGTTGCACAGCCGAAGCAGAAAATTCGGGTGGCCCCCAGAAAGAGGAAAAGACGATGGATTTTGATAAACTCAGAACTTTTTGCAGAGTAGTTGAAGCCGGCAGCTTTCAGAAGGCGGCAGAGAGCGAGTACGTTTCCCAGCGAGCCGTGTCGCAGATGATGAAAAAGCTGGAGGAAGAGCTGGGACTGAAGCTTTTTGACCGGGATAAAAACAAGATTTTCGTTACCCCGGTCGGGCGGGATTTCTATATTTACGTCCGCAACATGCTGCAAAAATTCAACGTGAACGTCAATGCTTTGCGCTATGAAGCCAGCAGCAGCCAGCGGCTGATCTGCGGGTATTTTTCACCTTTTGACGGAGCCTTGCTCAGAGAGAAGCTCTACCAGTTCCTGAATGAACAGGTTCGGCTGAGTTTGGTTCATGAAAGCATTGATCATCTGCTGGCAGATATTTCCAATGGCTTGGTGGATATGGCAACAGTGCTGGATTATGGACAGCCTGGCTTGGTCATTGAAGATGAGGATCTTGCCAGCGTTGACGTGTATACAAATGAAATGATCATGGGAGTCAGCGACTTGAATCCGCTGAGCCGGCTGGAGGAATTCCCGCTGACGGCTATTGGCAACCGGCCGGTTCTGTATTACATGCCGGAAGAAAATTCGCACTACCTGCGGCAGGCCTTTTTGTCGACCTTGCCGGATGAGAGCAAGGCCAGCTGCGCGCACATTTCCAGTATTGAACAGATGCAGATGCTGGTCTCGCTGGACAAGGCGGTTGCTTTTTACCCGAAGGGGCTGTTTGAGTATGTGCTGACTGACAAGGAACATATAAGTTATTTACCATTAGCCGGGTTAGGGGAACGGAATAAATACAGAATCAAGGTTATCTATAATCGGCACAGTGACAAGCTTCCCCTGGTTAAGAAGCTGCTGTCTTGTTTTGGATAGCTTTATTAAAAAAGTAATTTGACAAACCTGACTGATGGATGAAAAAATTAAGGTGTGTAATGATCTAAAATTATGTGAGAGGACAAAACTATGGATAAAAAGCTGAAGGCCATCAGTAAAGCTTCGGTTGCATTGCTCGGAACAGTTGGATTCGCTGTAGTAGCATCGCAAACGAGCGTACAAGCAGCTACAAAATACCAGGTGTATGTTTCTAAGAAAGCTTACGTGTACACATCAAACGGGAAGAAGACCAAGAAATCCTACAAGAAGAAAGCCAAGCTGACCGTTTATGGTACTAAGACAATCAAGGGAAAGAAGTACTACAGCCTTGGCAAGGGACGTTATATCCAGACCAGTAGTGCAAAGAAGGTGTTGGTCCGCTATAGCTATTCCACGCAAACGAAAAAGATCACCAGAACTATTAAGCTTTACCAACCATCAGGCGAGAAGACAGTAATTCAGAATGCCTATCTCAAGCGGAGTGTGAAAACTGACAATAAGACTAAGAAGAAGACCTACGGCAAGTGGAGCACTTCTTCTTGGAAAAAGTACACTGTGGCCAAGGTGGAAGGATATAGTTCAAGTCGTTCAAGCATCGGTGCAGTTAAAGTTACTTACAAGCTCAAGAATCAAACTGTTAAAGTGACCTACAAGAAAAATGCTCAAGTAGCTAATAGCAACCCATCTTCAGTTTCCAAGACGACTAGTGAAAGCGACAAGGGAAATGCAGGTAATGGCAACTCGTCTTCCACTTCAAAGACGACTAGTGATAGTGACAAAGGAAATTCTTCGGCTACTAATAGCAATTCGCCTTCTACTTCCAAGACTACTAGCAACGGATCGAGTTCATCTAATAGTTCAAATTCTAAAAATACGTTATCTGTTACGAATGCGAATTTTAATGTTAAGAGAAACGTCAGTGCCGTAGATAGTAGTAAGAACATCGATATGTTTACTTTGAATTCCGATAACACTTTTAGCAAAAAGAAGAGTGCTGCAACTGCGGAATATTTCGAAGGCACCTACTATCCAGTTGTTTATCACGTATCAGCAACAGCAACGGACAAGAGTGGCGTTAAGTGGTATAAGATTGCTGATCCTTTAGATAACAATAGTTCTGCTTGGGTTAAGGCGGATGGATTTACGACAACCACGCAAACGGCTGGTTCAACTCGTCCGACTTATGACAAGCAAGCTAAGGAGGCTTATGACAAGTATAAGAAGCAGGCTGAAGAATTAGGCTCGTTAGAGAGTGCGCAGAGTGACTTAAGCCAAAAGAAGGCTGCCTTGGATAGCGCAAATCAAGCCTACTCGGATGCCGAAACTAGTTACAATAACAAGGTTGCAGCTGCTAAGGCCAGTTATGATGAAGCTTCACGCGTTTATGAAGCAGCTGGCTTTGACTTTATCATGAGTAAAGCCACACCTAACTACTATCAAGATTCAAAAGATGGTATGTCACAAGAATCCGCGTTGGCAGAGTATGTTAACGGTTTGGATGATTCTGTTAAGAGTGTGCTTAAGACGACCAACTTGAAGAATGATGTTGCTCTCATCAAGGAGCTTAACAATTTCCGGGCAACGGATAACAATTTCTCTAATCATTATGCTTTAGGGGTCGATTATGACCTTATGATCTTTGCAAGCATCGCCAATGTTGTTTCAAATACTACAGAGGATCATACCTATTTTAGAAACAGTTCGAGCAACGTAAGTGTTTCTAGTGCAGAGAACTTGGCATGGGGCTACAAAGATCCATTGACTGGTTGGTATACTAGAGAGAAGGAAATTTATGATGCCCATGGCAGCGGTATAACAGGGCATTACGAGGCCTGCATGGGGGATTATGACTATGTCGGTCTTGTGTTCGACCAAAGTACACGCACGGGTGCAGCTGACTTCAACAGAAGCAGGGGATCAAGTACTCAAGTGAGCGTTGATGAATTTGAATCTGCTCTTAATAGCTACGTTGCGTCTTATGAGTCGGCAATGAATACTGCAAAGACAAATTATGAACAGACACAGGCTGACAAGTCGCAAATCAATACCGCTCAAGAAAATGTGAACAGTAGTAAAAAGGCTTATGACGAAGCAAATTCCAAGGTGGAGAAAATCAAGACGGTCAATGAGCAAATGTCAAAAGCTCTTGATGCATATCAGAAGTCTTTAAAAACCTCAAGCAACAACAAATAAAGAGTGTGTAGTGAGCAGAGTGCAGCTTCAATGATTAGATCAGGCCTTTGAGAGATTTTTATCCGAATATAGATAATATTCGAACCGCCTGATGTGTGTTGCGTAGCATTAGTTTGCGTAAGGGGATGCAAGCTATAAAAACATACTAATCTAGTGTTGGATGATTACTAGTTCAACACTCTTCTCTCTAGGACAGGCCTTTGTTAAAAAATATTTGACAAATATTGCTTCTGGGTTAAAAATCGAAGTGTGTGATAACCTAATATTATGTGGAGGACCAAATTATGGGTAAAAAATTGAATACCATCAGCAAAGTTTCAGTTGCGCTGGCGCTTTGTGGCGCCAGCGCAACTGCCGCAACCGCAT
>NZ_BOCG01000228.1 GCF_016587775.1 Lactobacillus nasalidis
AATCCAAAGAAGACCTATCAGTATCCTGAGTAGGGCGGGACACGTGAAATCCCGTCTGAATCCGCGAGGACCATCTCGCAAGGCTAAATACTAACCAGTGACCGATAGTGAACCAGTACCGTGAGGGAAAGGTGAAAAGAACCCCGGGAGGGGAGTGAAAGAGAACCTGAAACCGTGTGCCTACAAGTAGTCAGAGCCCGTTATCGGGTGATGGCGTGCCTTTTGTAGAATGAACCGGCGAGTTGCGTTAGTCAGCAAGGTTAAGTCAGAAAA
>NZ_BOCG01000229.1 GCF_016587775.1 Lactobacillus nasalidis
GGCATCTGCAAAATCGTAAGATGAAGTATAGGTGCTGACACCTGCCCGGTGCTGGAAGGTTAAGAGGAGAGCTTAGCTGCAAAGCGAAGGTTTGAATTGAAGCCCCAGTAAACGGCGGCCGTAACTATAACGGTCCTAAGGTAGCGAAATTCCTTGTCGGGTAAGTTCCGACCTGCACGAAAGGTGTAATGATTTGGGCACTGTCTCAACGAGAGACTCGGTGAAATTATAATACCCGTGAAGATGCGGGTTACCCGCGACAGGACGGAAAGACCCCATGGAGC
>NZ_BOCG01000230.1 GCF_016587775.1 Lactobacillus nasalidis
CTAACCAGTGACCGATAGTGAACCAGTACCGTGAGGGAAAGGTGAAAAGAACCCCGGGAGGGGAGTGAAAGAGAACCTGAAACCGTGTGCCTACAAGTAGTCAGAGCCCGTTAACGGGTGATGGCGTGCCTTTTGGAGAATGAACCGGCGAGTTGCGTTAGTCAGCAAGGTTAAGTCAGAAAAGACGGAGCCGCAGCGAAAGCGAGTCTGAAGAGGGCGAGAAGTTGGCTGATGCAGACCCGAAACCAAGTGACCTACCCATGACCAGGTTGAAGGCGCGGTAAAACGCGCTGGAGGACCGAACCCACGTAAGTTGAAAATTGCGGGGATGAGTTGTGG
>NZ_BOCG01000231.1 GCF_016587775.1 Lactobacillus nasalidis
TTGGTGATGACTTCTCTTTGCCGCTTCTGGCGGCCGTAGTCGCCTTCCGGGTCGTCATAGCGCATCCGGCTGTAAGCCAAAGCTGCCTGCCCGTTTAAGTGCTGGCGGACCCCCTTCTTGAAAGGAAAGCCGCTGTAGGTAAAGGTCAGCGGCGGGGTCACGTAAATGCCGCCGACATAGTTGACCAGCTTCATCAGCCCGCCCATGTTGACCAGTGCATAGTACTTGACCGGAATGTTCAACAGGCTGGAGACGGTCTTCATCGCCATCTTCGCCCCGCCGATCGAGTAAGCCGCGTTGATCTTCTGGACGTCGTCTGAATCGTCGCCGACCATGTCTGCCATGGTGTCACGCGGAATTGAAATCATCGTGTAGTTCTTCTTCTTCGGGTTGACCACCACGATGATGATCGTGTCGGTATTACCGCGCTTTTCAGTCCGGTTTATCGCGCCAGTGTCCGTTCCCAAAAGCATCACGGCGAAGGATTTCTTGCCGTTGAATTCGCCATAGGTGGTCTTGACCGCGTTTTCCTGGTCATAGGCCTTGTTGGCCGCCTGTTCAGCGGTCTTGTACAGGTGAGTCGCGTACAGTCCCACCCCGGCGACCGCGACACAGATAACCGCCAAAATGCCGATGATCCAGTTGCGGATCATCTTGTGCTTGCGCTTTCTGGCATGCTGGCGCGTTTCGGGAAATCCCCGCTTGTCTTCTTTATCCATAAATCGACACCTAAACTCTAAAATTGTACATTAGTCTGTATTATAGCAAAAAAGCTCCGGCAACTTTCCTTCTCCCGGCTTTCTTATTGAAATCATAAAAAATCCGCCGGAATCTGCCCTGGAAAGCCGCCTCAACGTTTTATTTTTAGCTAAGTGACCCCTCCAAAACTTTCCTATTTAAACTAACATCTTAGCTAGTCATCTGTCAATGCTCCTCGAAGCAACAAAAAAAGCGAAGCCGAAGCTTCGCTTTCTAACGCGGAAAAACAGACTTAGTCCAACTTTTCCTTGTTTACAACGTTCAACTTGTCGTCGAAAGTGTAAACGACTGGTTCACCAGTCTTCATTTCAACATCCATGATGTCTTCGTCAGAGATGTTTTCGATGTACTTGGTCAAGGCACGCAGGGAGTTACCGTGGGCAGCGATGATCACGTTCTTGCCAGCCAACAGGTCTGGAGCAATGTGGTCTTCCCAGAATGGCATAACTCTGTCCAGAGTAACCTTCAAGTTTTCTGCCTTAGGAACGATGTGTGGGTCCAGGTTAGCGTAACGACGGTCGTTTGCCTGGCTGAATTCTGAGTCGTCAGCCAAAACTGGTGGCAAAACGTCGTATGAACGACGCCAGATGTGAACTTGTTCGTCACCGTACTTTTCAGCAGTTTCAGCCTTGTTCAAGCCTTGCAGAGCGCCGTAGTGACGTTCGTTCAGTCTCCAGGTCTTGGTTTCTGGAACCCAGAGTTGGCCGCTTTCTTCCAAAGCAAAGTGCAAAGTCTTGATCGCACGGGTCAAAACTGAAGTGTAAGCTTGGTCAAATTCCAAGCCGGCTTCCTTGATCAGACGACCAGCCTTCTTGGCTTCTTCAACACCCTTGTCTGACAGGTTAACGTCAACCCAACCAGTAAATTGGTTTGAAAGGTTCCATTCACTTTGACCGTGACGGATTAAAACTAATTTAGACATTAAAAAATCTCCTTTAGCAAATTAAAAGTTTCACTAATTATTATACGGCCTCTTGCTGGCTTTTCAAAGGCCCAGAACCAAAAAAAGCACTTTTTCTGAGTGCAATCGCTAACAATTAATCAGTGATTTGTTAAAATTAAGGGTAAGGATGTGATCTAACTATGCCGTCAAGCAGAAAAAAGCGAAAGCTGCTGCCCCTCTTTCTAGCTCTGGCCTGCCTCGCGCTGACCGCCTGCGCCAAGCAGAATCCCAGTCCCCAGAGCCTGCTGAAAAAGGCCCAGCAGAGCAAAATCAACAATTTCCAGCTGAAGATTAACGAACATTATTACGCTGACTCCCAGCCGGTCCACTTCTATGGCCAGGTTGGCTACCAGCGCTCTCCTTTCGTCATGAAGACCAATCTGACCCAAAGCGGCGACCAAAACGTCAGAATGTGGGTCGGCCAGCGCTATGCCTACGTAAGATACTACAAGGGCAAGCAAGCGGCCTGGTACAAGGCCAAGCTCAGCCAGTTCACGACCATCGCCCACTTCCAGCAGGTCGTCAAGGACATGGACACGCTGACTCTCAGCCAAAAGAGCGCCAAGCTCTTCACCGTCTCCAAAACTTCCGCCGGCTACCGGCTCAAGTACACGGGCAGCAGCCGCCGCCTGTGGCGGGAAATCACCAAGCTCAACGGCCTGGCCACCCTGTCCAGCGACAGCCA
>NZ_BOCG01000232.1 GCF_016587775.1 Lactobacillus nasalidis
TACACTCCAGCTGCAAGCCAGAAGCCATATCTGCCAGACAACTGCCGCTATATCGGTATTGACCCAGGTGTTGATAATGCATTTGCCTGCGTCTCAAATACGGGTGACAAGGCCTTACTCATTAGTGGTCGTGCGATCAAATCCGTCAACCAATACTACAACAAGCGCATGGCGAAATTGAAGAGTCTTCAAGCTCAATACCATCAGCTCGAAAGCATTATCAGCACCAAGCAAGGCCCAAAGGCGGTATACGGCCAGACCAAATCCATGCAGCGCCTAACCGATTGGCGCAATGCCAAGATTCGTCAATTTGCCCACAAGGCATCCAAGCGCATAGTAGATTACGCGCTAAGCTGTGGAGCAAATACTATTGTGATTGGCAAGAACAAGACATGGAAACGGTCAGT
>NZ_BOCG01000233.1 GCF_016587775.1 Lactobacillus nasalidis
GATAGTTCAGCCCGCCGACTATAAAAAGAGCCAGCATGACCGGAATCGCGGCCTCAAAAGCCGCCACCTGCGCCGGCGGCATCTGCGACTGGATCCGCAGGCCCAGTCTGGCCTTGACGCCCAAGATGTACAGCGCCACGCCCAAGCCGCCAAACAAGATGGCCGTGAACATCCCCGTCGTCGACAGCTGCTTGATGTTGAAGGCCTGATTCAGCTTGACCCGCTTATTGCCCTGCAGCAGGTAGGAATAATTGGCAATGCTCATCATAAACGAGCACAGGGCCGTCATGGCCCCGGCCAGCGGATCAACCTCGCAGGCCCGGGCCAGCTGGTAGCCCCAGCTTAAAACGAAGAACAGGGCAAACATGGCCACGCTGCCCCGCCAGACGAAATTGCAGGTCGCCACCGTCGGCTGCATGACCTGGTAAAAGACATGCCAGCCCCAGTTGCGGTCAGCGGCCACGATCAGGCTCTTGATCAGCACCGCCACCGACCCCGTCAGACTGATCGGCAGGGTCGAAACGAAGGCGTCGCGCAGGGCTACCAGCCAGCGCACTGACGCCAGATCGTTTGCCAGCGGCAGCAGATAACGTTCCAGCCAGTCAATCAACCTAGTCACTCTGCTTCTTTCCTTTCAGGTAATGCGGGTGGTAGCCCTTGTTCTTGTTTTTCTTCCGGGACTTCTTTTTCTTCTTGCCTGCCTCTAAGACAGCCGCCTTCTTGTCCTCCTTGGCCTTCTTGACCGGCTTGTCCTTGCTTAAGTGGTAGCCGGCAAAGTAGACCCGGTCAACGCTGGCTTCGCCTGCCAGCAGCTTCTTCAGCTTGCGCAGGTCGTGGTCGTTGCCCAGGGTGACCACCCGCCCCTGCCGCTGCATCCGCCCGGTCCGCCCGGCCCGGTGCATGTAGGTGTTGGCGTCTTCCGGGATTTCGTAGTTGACCACGTAGGTCAGCTTGGGAATGTCCAGGCCGCGGGCCGCCAGGTCGGTGGCCAGCAGCAGCTTGACCTTCCCCTTGGCCAGGTCCCGGATGGCCTGCTGGCGCTTGTCCTTGGAGAAGTTGTTGGCCAGGATCGCGAACTTGGTCTTGCTGTGGGCAAAAATCTTGGCAAAGCGCAGCATGGTTTCGTTTGAGTCAAAGAAGAGCAGGCCCCTAAAGCCGTCCAGCTTGCACAGGCGCTGCAGGTACTCCAGCTTGTGCTCGTTGTCCACCTGCAAAAACAGGTGCTCAGTCTGGCTGCTCTGGTCGGGCCGCACGTCGATCAAGAGGAAGTGGCGGGCAAAAATTTCCTCGGCCTCCCGGGTGATCTGCGATTCCGTTGCCCCAAAAAGCAGGATCTGGCTGCTGGATGGCAGGTTCTGCCCCAGCGAGCTGAGCAGGTCCAGCTTGGCAAATTCCAGAATGTCGTCTGCCTCATCGATCACCAGGCTCTTGATCTGCCCCAGCTTGATCCGGCCGGAGGAGAAAAAGTCAAAAAAGCGGCCCGGAGTGCAGACCAAAACTTCGTTTGTCTCCTTCTTCAGCCGCTCGTCCTGTCTCTGCCGGTTGCCCGCCCCAACCAGGGCCAGGGTCTTCAAGCCCAGCGCCTTGGCAAATGGCTGAATGGCGTTTCTGATCTGAACGGCCAGTTCGGTCGTCGGAGCCAGAATCACCAGGGCGTTCTTTTCTCCCGGCTGCAGGCGCTCCAAAGCCGGCAGCGCGTAAGCCAGGGTCTTGCCGGTCCCGGTTTTGGCCAGAGCGACCACGCTGGCGCCATTTTTGATGGCATCATAGGTCTGCTTCTGGATCAGGGTCGGCTGATCCTTGTGTTCCTTTTGCAAAATTGCCTGAATTTTTTCGTTTTCAATCATTGTGCTAATTGTCCATATTTCTCTTTATATTGCTGACTGGTCCCGATATAGGCATACATGACGTTCTTGTAGCCGATGCCGCTGACGCCGGTGACGTGGCCCTTTTCAGTGTAGCGCCAGAAGCAGTAGTTCAGCTTGCTGGGGGCCGATTCTGACGTGGCCAGGAACTTGCATCCCGCCGGGAAAAGCTTCTTATACTTGGCCGAAGCGTTGACCATGACCGCGTGGCTCTTGATCAAGGCCGCCGCCAGCTGGCTCATGGCCGTAATGCCGGCTGCTCCCGGATCATCCTGCCCGCTGTCCAGCAAAATCGGCAGCCGG
>NZ_BOCG01000234.1 GCF_016587775.1 Lactobacillus nasalidis
AATCATCACCAACGGCACCAGTGCCGGCGGGGCCACCAGTGCTTTGACTGGCGCCAGCGGCAACAGCAGCTTTTTTGAAAAATATCTGGAAGAGATCGGGGCGGCTCCGGGGACTGACGACATCTTTGCCGTTTCCGCCTACTGCCCGATCCACAACCTGGAGCATGCCGACGCGGCTTATGAATGGGAATTCTGCGGCATCAACGACTGGCACCGGACCAAGATCGAAGGCTTCAAGGACGGCAAGCCAAACTTCGTGCCGGTTTCCGGGGAATTAACTGCTGAAGAACAGACCCTCTCCCCGCAACTGAAAGACCAGTTCATCGCCTACCTCAACTCCTTGAACTTACAAGATCCAGAGACTGGCGAAAAGCTTTCCCTAAACCCTGACGGCAGCGGCTCCTTCCGCGACTTGGTCATCAAGTACTTGAAAGCATCAGCTCAAAAGGCTTTGGCAGACAAGCCGGAATTGGCGAAAGCTGACTACTTAACGGTAAAAGACGGCCAAGTCACTGATCTTGACTGGGACAAGTACTTCCACTTCATCACCAGAATGAAGGCCGTGCCAGCCTTTGACGACCTGGATGCCAAGAGCCCGGAAACGGACCTGTTCGGTGAAAAGGGCGGCAAGCCGCGCCACTTCACCAGCTTCTCCCAAGAGCACAGCCACGTGGACACGACTTTGGCGCCAGCGGACTTGATCGCGGCCGTCAACCCGGTTGCCCACCTGCTCAGTGGCCAGACGGACACGCCGAAATACTGGCGGATCCGGCACGGGGCCAGCGACCGGGATACCTCCTTTGCCATCCCGGTGATCCTGGCTACCCTCTTGGCCAACCAGGGCAAGGAAGTCGACTTTGCCCTGCCATGGGGCATCCCGCACAGCGGCGACTATGACCTGGATGAGCTCTTTGACTGGATCGACCGGATTGCTGAGAAAGAAGGCTGACATCATGGAAAGCACTGCACGCAAAACGGCTGCCGAGGCTGATGCCAGCAGCTTGATGTTCAAGACGGCGATTTTGTCTTCCACCCTGCTTTTGACTGGGGTGGGCCTGGGCTCGGTCTTTCTGCCGAGCCTGAAGGCCAGCTACCCGGGCATTTCCGACGTCATGCTCAAGTCATTCGTTTCTTTGCCTAACGCGGCCCAGCTTTTGGCCTTGGTATTGGTTGGGATGCTGACGGCCAAGTTTGGCAAGAAGAAGCTGCTGCTTTTCGGTTCCCTGCTCTTCGTGATCAGCGGGATCGCGCCGCTGTTCGTGACCAGCTTCGGCGTCATCCTGCTTGCCCGCCTCTTCCTGGGCTTCAGCGTCGGCCTGGTGCAGCCGATCGGCACCAGCCTTTTGGCCGACTACTACCAGGAAAGAAACAAGCTGATGGGCTTCCAGAGCGCCTTTTCCGGCCTGGCCAACACTTTGATGACCTTCATCGTCGGCCTCTTCATTCAGACCAGCTGGCGGATGGGCTTCAGCGTTTACCTGATCGGCCTCATCATCTTCTTCCTGACCTGGATCTACCTGCCAAAGGACCAGAAGCAGGCTGCTCCGGCCGCCAGTCAGCAGCCGCGGGCCAAGACCAAGCTCAGCTTGAACGTCATCTGGTGGATGCTGGCCATGTTCCTCTTCAATATGGCTTACAGCTCCGGCATCCTGGAATTCAGCCTGACGGTGGTGGAAACTCATTCCGGTTCAGCCACTGACGCCGCCAACGTCACCGCGGCCGTAGCCGTCATCTCCCTGGTAGCTGGCCTTATCTTCGGCAAGTACATGCAGCTGACCAAAAAATATGCC
>NZ_BOCG01000235.1 GCF_016587775.1 Lactobacillus nasalidis
GCGTCCGGGCCTTGGGCCCGGCGGGCACCAAATTCCATGACCGGCCGGCCAGCAGCGGCCAGGTTGATCCGGCGGGACTTGGTCGCGATCAGGGACTGGTGGTTGATCAGGTTCAAAACGAAGGTTTCCAGCAATTGGCATTGGATCAGCGGCCCCTTGACCGTCAAAATCGGCACCCGCGGGAAGACTGGGGTGCCTTCTGGAATCGCGTAAACGACGCAGTCGAAGGTCATGGTTTCCAGGTAGGAAATGAATTCATCGCTGAAGAGCTTGAGGGACTTCAGGTAGTCGATGTCTTCCTTGGTGTAGTGGAAGCCCCGCAGCTGTTCAACGACTTGTTCCAAGCCAGCGGAGACGACGAAGCTGCCGTTGTCTGGAACGGTCCGGTAAAAGACGTCGAAGACGGCTTCGGTATCTCTTGGCAGGGTTTCAAAGTAGCCGTTAGCCATTGAGAATTCGTACAGGTCAGTAATTAACGCGTGTGATAAAGACATAGTGTAAAAATCTGCTTTCTCAAAAATATAACTGGTAAAAGTAAAAAAGTAACGATATTAATTAGTCGACGACTTCAGCGCCCAGGCAGGACTTGAAGTGGTTCAGTGCCCATTCTTGCCCCGCGTCGTTTAAAGCGGCAACCGCCTTTTCGTGCACCGTGATCTCGTAGCCATGGTTGTAGGCATCCATGGCCGTGTGCAGGACGCAGATGTCCGTGCAGACCCCGGCCAGGTGCACCCGGCGAACCTGGCGCTCGCGCAGGAACAGGTCCAGGCCGGTCGCGCAGAAGGCGGAGTAGCGCGACTTGTCCAAGACAAGGACGTGCTCGTCGTCTTGATGTTTATTATACCAAGTTTGCAGGGGTCCGTAGAACTCCCGGCCCCAAGTATTTGGCAGATTGTGGGGCGGGAAGAGCTTGGTTTCCGGATGGTAGGGGTTGCCCTTAAAGTGCTTGTCGGTCGGCAGGATGACCCACTTGCCAGCGGCCAAGAACTGGTCGGCCAGGCTGACGATCTGGTCAGCCAAGGCCTGGGCCGGTTTCCCGCAGGTCAGGGCGCCTTTGTCGTCCACGAAGTCATTGGTGTAGTCAATGATCAGGAGTGCTTCATTTTCCATTTTTTCGTTCCTTTTTGTTAAAAGTATAACTTACCTAAAACAAGATAAAAATAAAAAGTAAAATTAACTTTTACTCGCTTGACGTCAACTTTACTCCATAAAAAGTTATTTTGCAAGTTTTTTCAGAAGATTTACGGCAATTAAACAATTTTTACCCGCAGAAAACGGGTAATTCTTTATGAAAAGGCCGCGAAGATCTATAATTGAGGGAGGAAAGCAGGATAATTATTAATAAAGAAAGAGTGTAAAAAATGAAGAAGAACGAGAAAACTTTGGGTCTGCTTCTGCTGGCAGCAAGCCTGCTTGCCGGCTGCGGAAGCCAAAGCCAGAGCAGTAGCCAGACCAGTCAATCCAGCCAGGCAGAGAGCGCGAAAAAGGCGTCAAGCCAGGCCAGCTCTAAGTCCGCGGCTAAATCCGCGTCCAGTTCGGCAAAATCGTCCTCAAGCCAGACCAGCTCTAAGTCGGCGGCTTCCAGTAGCCAAAGCACAAGCACGAGTGCAGACCGGATCGGGACTTTGACCAGCCAATTGCGGGCCAAGCTGCCGGGGATGCTTTTGCCAACAGCAGACGGCTTGGGCCAGGGCAGTG
>NZ_BOCG01000236.1 GCF_016587775.1 Lactobacillus nasalidis
TCATGAGTGAATACATAGCTTATGAAAGGAACACGCAGTGAACTGAAACATCTAAGTAGCTGCAGGAAGAGAAAGAAATTCGATTTCCCAAGTAGCGGCGAGCGAACAGGAAAGAGCCCAAACCGGCAGATTTATCTGCCGGGGTTGTAGGACTGAGTCATGGCACTTCAGAGGATAGCAGAAGCATTTGGGAAAATGCGCCAGAGAGGGTGAGAGCCCCGTAAGCGAAATCCAAAGAAGGCCTATC
>NZ_BOCG01000237.1 GCF_016587775.1 Lactobacillus nasalidis
GTCTGTCTGACTCATGGGGCGGGGCCGTCGTCATCGGTCTGGCCGTGCCATTCTTCTGGTTCTTCGGCGTTCACGGCGGTTTGATCGTCGGCTCAGTTGCCGGTGCCTTCTTGATTCCAAACACCGCGGCCAACGCGGCTTTGTACCACGCCGGGAAATTGTCAGTTGCCCAAGGCGCTCACGTTATCACCAACGAATTCTACA
>NZ_BOCG01000238.1 GCF_016587775.1 Lactobacillus nasalidis
TCTTGCGCTCGGTCATCTTCGACATCAGCGGCAGCCGCAACTGGGCCAGCATCCCGATGATAATCATGGCCGACATCCAGGGACTGATGCCCAGGGAAAACAGAGTTGCCTGGCTGCTGTCACCACCAGTCGCCACCAGCAGGGCACTTGTCTGGCCAACCTGCAGCTTGGCAAAAGGCAGCGGAATATGCTTGCCAAAAACGAAGATCCCCAGATAAAGCAGGGACCACCACGCCTTCGTAAGTATTGTGCGCGTTCCTAAATCCTTTAAAGAAGCTTTATTTCCCATAATCATCCCTGCATTTCATGTGCTCTTTCGCACTTTTTATTTGTTTTCTCTTATTCAAGAATAAGCGAAAGTTTTTATTTACCGCCTTTCACGGGCGGTTCCCCCGTCAACGCTTACTGATTAAATGATAACATAGCACCAGCAGTTATGGTAACTTCGGGGACTGTTTGTTGCGGATCAAAAAAGCACGCCCTCCGCGCCGCGGCAGTCGTGCTTTTCAAAATTTCATAATTTACATTGACATTATTATTCGGCTTCAACGAACTTGGTAATTCGCTTGAGGGCCTCGTGCAGCTGCTCATCGCTTGAAGCATAGGACATCCGTACGTAGCCGGCCCCGCCCTGGCCAAAATAGCTGCCCGGGATCACGCCAACTCTGGCGTCCTTTGCCAAAGCCTTGGCAAAGCCGACATCGTCGCCATGGTACTTTTCCGG
>NZ_BOCG01000239.1 GCF_016587775.1 Lactobacillus nasalidis
AACAAAGCAGGCGGAACTAGCTGCCGCTCAAGCAGCATTGGCTGCCGAAAAAGAAAAGCTGGCTCCACTTGCTGCTGACGCTGAAGCAAAGCAGGCAGCCTTAGATGCCGCTGATGCTGCTTTGAGTCAAGCCCAAAGCCTTCTTGCAAAAGCCAAGGCGAGTCTCCTTTCTGCCCAGCAAGCAACTGCAGAAGCAGAGAAGACATTGGCAGCTGATGAAGCTGCTGACAGTAGCGCGCAGCAGGCAGCCGCTGATGCAGCTAAGGAAGCTGAAGCCGCGCAAAGCAATCTGGCTAGCGTAAGCAAGTTGGCTGAAGAAAAGGCTGCAATTTTAGCTGAAGCCGAGAAGGCTGCTGCCAGCGAAAAGGAAAAGTTGGAGGAACTCAAGTCAGCCGCAGACCAAGCTGCTCAAGCCGCTCAAAATGCACTTGCATCCGCTCAAGCTGCTCAAAACAAGCTGGTTGCTGCCCGCAAGAAAGTTGCGGACTTGAAGGCCGTTCAAGCTCAGTTAGAAGCAGCTAATGAGGCTTTTGAAGCAGCTAAGCAAACTTTGGCTCAGGCTCAAGCTGACCTGGCAAGCAAGCAGGCAGATTCAGCAGCTGCTGCTAAGGCAAAGGAAGCTGCCGATACTGCTCTTGCTGAGGCTAAGAAGCACCTGGCAATCTTGGAAGCTTTGGAAGAAGCCAATAAGCCGAGTGAAACGCCAGCGACACCAAGCGAAACGACTCCGAGTGAAACGCCAACGACGCCAAGCGAAACCACCCCGAGTGAAACGCCAACGACACCAAGCGAAACCACCCCGAGTGAAACGCCAACGACACCAAGCGAAACCACCCCGAGTGAAACGCCAACGACGCCAAGCGAAACGACTCCGAGTGAAACGCCAACGACACCAAGCGAAACCACCCCGAGTGAAACGCCAACGGCACCAAGCGAAACGACTCCGAGTGAAACGCCAACGACACCAAGCGAAACTACTCCAAGCGAAACGCCGGTGACACCAAGCGAAACCACTCCGAGCGAAACGCCGGTGACACCAAGCGAAACCACTCCGAGTGAAACGCCGGTGACACCAAGCGAAACCACTCCAAGTGAAACGCCGGTGACACCAAGCGAAACGACTCCAAGTGAAACGCCAACGACACCAAGCGAAACCACCCCGAGCGAAACGCCAACGGCTGATGAACCTAGTGAAAGTCCGGCTGACTCCGGTGAAACTGAAACCATCGTAATTCCAGCTGGCAAGAGTGATGCTAAATCGGCTGGTCAAGTTCAGGCTTCCCCGATTTCTTCACAAAAGACTGCTCCAGCAAGCTCGTCAATTAAGACGGCAAAGACTCAAGCAGCTTTGCCGCAAACCGGTGAGAGCGAGAATAAGTCCGCCTTCTTTGTAGGGATTATGGCATTACTTGCCAGTGTAGGTCTTTTCGCCTTTGGCCTGCGTAAGAAGAACGAAAAGTAGAAACGAAAAGAAAGCCATGTTTGACCTGGCGGTCATTTTGGCGAAAAAAATAGGCAGCTCTTAGAGCTGCCTATTTTTGTTGAGCTTTTTGCCAAAAATAAAACCTGGCAGATCAATGATCTGCTAGGCTTGTTTCGTCACTAGACACGGGTAACTTTACCAGACTTCAAAGTCTTGGTTGAAACCCAAACGCGCTTAGGCTTGCCGTTTACAAGAATGCGAACTTTTTGAAGGTTTGGCTTCCAAGAACGACGTGATGAGTTCAATGAGTGTGAACGCGTGTTACCAAAAGTGGTCTTCTTACCGGTTACGAAATCTTTTGCCATGCTGCTAAACCCCCTTTACATGTTTTGTCATACTATTAGACTTTACCATAAACTTTCGGCTTTTTCAATTATTATTTTGAAAAGTATTTTCCAGAAAATAAAGTCCTTAGGGTTAGCTTTTTATCTCGTTATGATAAAATAAGGGTGTATATTGGAAATAAGACGGAGGATAAACATGGCTGTTAAAATCAAGACAAAGTATGGTTTGATTGATATTTCAAACGGTGTAATTGCAACTGTTGTTGGTGGTGCAGCTACGTCTAATTATGGCGTTGTCGGTATGGCATCCAAGAATGCCATCAGAGACGGGGTCGACAGTATTTTGAGCCGGGCAAACTACAAGCGCGGCGTCGTGGTTAAGTCTGACGAAAACCAGGTAACTGTTGATGTCTATATTATTGTTGGTTACGGCTTGAAAATTTCTGAAGTAAGTCGTAATGTACAAGACAGTGTCAAATATAACTTAAGAAGCCAGCTGGGGATCGACACCAAGGCGGTCAACGTCATCGTTCAGGGTGTGAAGGTTCTCGACGACTAGGTAAGTGGAGGATTCAATATTGGTTTTAAGTGAAATTAGCAGTAAAGAATTTAGAGACATGGTGCGGATTGCTTCTCACCGTATGAGCAAGAACGTGCAATTCGTCAATGATCTAAATGTTTTCCCAGTTCCTGACGGCGACACTGGCACGAATATGAATCTCACGATGGAAAGCGGCGCCAAGGCCGTTTCTGAAAACGCAAGCAGCAGCGTCGGCGACTTGACTGAGAGCCTGGCCAGAGGGATGCTGATGGGGGCGCGCGGCAACAGCGGGGTTATCACTTCCCAGCTTTTCCGCGGCTTCTACAAGGCAACCCAAGGCAAGACCACTTTGAACGCCCAGGAATTGGCAAATGCCTTTAGCAATGGTGTAGCTACTGCCTACAAGGCTGTGATGAAGCCGGTCGAAGGGACCATCTTGACTGTGGCCCGCGTCGGTGCTCAAGCAGGTGCTAACAAGGCAAATGAAACCAGCGATGTTGAAGAAGTAATGAAGGCTGTCGTTGAAGGGGCCAAGGAAGCTTTGAAGAGCACTCCTGACCTGCTTCCGGTTCTTAAGCAAGTCGGCGTGGTTGACTCTGGCGGTCAAGGGCTGGTCTTCATCTATGAAGGCTTCCTTGAAGGCTTACTGGGTGAAAACTTCGATGACAAGTACGTTCCAGACGCAGACGACATGAATTCCTTGATCAACGCTACCCACCATCAGGCGGTTCAAGGCCAGCTGGCAACTTCAGACATTGCCAACGGCTACTGTACTGAAATTATGGTTGATCTGAAGGCTGACGTGCCTAACAAGAAGCCTTTCGACTTGGAAGAATTCAGAAGCTACTTGTCAGAATTGGGTGATTCTCTGCTGGCAGTTTCTGACGGTGAAATTGCCAAGGTGCACGTACACACCGAATACCCAGGCAAGGTCTTCCTTTACGGGTCACAATTCGGCCAGCTGGGCAAGATCAAGATTGATAACATGCGGATCCAGCACGAAACGATCGTTGACAATGAACAAGAACAGCAAGAAAGCGTTGATTTTGCAGTGATCGCGGTTGCTTCCGGCAATGGTGTCCGCAAGCTCTTTGAAAGCGAAGGGGTCAACCGGATCATCTCCGGTGGGCAAACCATGAACCCTTCAACTCAAGACATTATTGACGCTATCACCAAGTCCGGCGCTAAGCAGGCGATCATTTTGCCTAACAACGGCAACATCATCATGTCTGCCAAGCAGGCAGCCGAAGTTGCTGAAATTCCAGTCGGCATCGTGCCGTCCAAGACCATTCAGCAAGGTTTGACGGCGATGCTGGCCTTCAACCCGGAAGCCAGCGTTGACGAAAACGTTGAGGCCATGAGCGACGAACTCGGTTCAGTCAAGTCTGGTGAAGTGACCCGGGCAACGCGGGACACTGAAATCAACGGAATTGAAATCCACAAGAACGACTTCATTGGTATCGTTGACGGCACGATCATGGTTGATGACCCTGACTCAATTGCCGCTGCTGTTGCCATGACGGAAAAGATGCTGGACGAAGATTCTGAAATCATCACTGTTATGTACGGCAGCGATGCAACTGAAGATGAAGCCCAGGCAATCGTTGACCGTCTGGAAGCCGCTCACGAAGATGACGACTGCGAATTCGAAATTCACGATGGCGGTCAGCCGGTTTACAATTTCTTGATTTCTGTAGAATAATGACTTTAAACGAAGCAATTTTCAGACCGGTGACGGCCTTGAAGGGCGTCGGGGCCAAGACGGCCGAAGGGCTGCAGTCTTTGGGAATCTACAGCGTCTATGACCTGCTTTTCTACTTTCCTTACCGCTATGACGAACTGGAAAATCTGCCGCTGGACCAGCTGGAAGACGGCCAGAAAGTCATGCTGAAGGGGATTGTCGCGACCACGCCTTACCAGAATTATTTCGGCTATCACAAGAGTCGGGTTAGCTTCAAACTGAGAATTGATCATGATGTCATCATGGTCAATTTTTTTAACCAGCCGTGGCTGACCAAGCAGCTGAGCGTGGGTCAGGAAATTGCCGTCTACGGCAAATATGACCTAAGAAAGCAAAGCCTGTCGGCCTACAAGCTTCTGGCCAGCAAGAAGGATGACGACGACGGCATGGAGCCGGTATATTCCGTCAACCGGCAGGTCAAGCAGAAGAAACTGCAGACCCTGATCGATCTGGCAATCGCGGAAGGGCTTTCTGGCCTAGGCAACGCAGTGCCGGATGATCTGCGCGAGCGCTACAAGCTTTTAAGCGACCATGACCTGGTCTTGGCCATGCACCATCCCAAAGACCTGGCACAGGCCAAAGAAGCCAGGCGCAGTGCGGTCTTCAGAGAATTTTTCCTCTTTCAGATGCAGCTGGCGCTGATGTCCAGCAAGAACAAGAGCCACAGCGGCTATCCGAAAAAGTATGATCTTGAAGAAATCGGCAAGCTGACCAAGTCCCTGCCGTTTGAATTGTCCCCAGATCAGAAAAAAGTGATCAACGAAATTTTTGCCGACATGTTTGTCGACCGGCAGATGCAGCGCCTGCTGCAAGGGGATGTCGGGTCCGGCAAAACAGTGGTGGCAGTTTTTGCCATCTACGGGGCGGTGACTGCTGGCTATCAGGCGGCTTTAATGGTGCCAACTGAAATCCTGGCCAGCCAGCATTTTCACAAGATTACGGCCATGCTGGAAGATTTCGGCGTCCGGGTAGCTCTTTTGACCGGGTCGACCAAGACCTTGGAACGGCGGGAAATCTACCGGGAGCTGGCTGATGGCAGCATCAATGTGGTCATTGGCACTCATGCCTTGATTCAAGAGCAGGTAGTCTTCAAGAAGCTGGGCCTGGTGATCATTGACGAACAGCACCGGTTCGGGGTAGCACAAAGACAGGCCCTGATCAACAAAGGCGACCGGCCGGACGTTTTGGCCATGACGGCCACGCCAATTCCGCGCTCGCTGGCTCTGACCGTATATGGGGATACTGCCTTGTCGGAAATCCGGCACCTGCCTGCCGGCCGCAAGCCGATCCAGTCTTTTTGGAAGACGACGAGCCAGCTGGACGAAGTTTACGCTTTGATGCGCCAGCAGCTGGCAGAGGGCTTCCAGATTTACGCGGTGACGCCGCTGATCAGTGAATCGGAAACGGTTGACTTGGAAAACGCGGAAGCTTTGCAGGAACGGCTGGCCGGCGACTTCCCAGGGCAGACTGTCGTTCTGCTTCACGGCAAGATGGCCTCAAGCGACAAAGAGGAAATCATGGACCGTTTTGCTGCCGGGGAGATCGACATCCTGGTGACCACGAGCGTGATTGAGGTCGGCGTTGACGTGCCCAATGCCAACTTGATGGTGATTTTTGACGCTGACCGCTTTGGCCTCAGCCAATTGCACCAGTTGCGCGGACGGATCGGCCGGGGACAGACGCAGAGTTACTGCGTCTTTCTGGCCGATCCCAAGACAGAAGCCGGTAAGAAACGGATGAAGATCGTAGCCGAAACTACTGACGGCTTCAAACTAGCTGAAGAAGACCTCAAGATGCGGGGAGAAGGCGACTTGTTCGGCAAGGCCCAGTCTGGCTTGCCCGAATTCCGCACAGGCAGCATCGTCAGCGACTACCAGGTTATGGTTGTTGCCAGAGATGAGGCCAAACGGATCGTTCAGGCTGATCCGGACTTAAAAGCAGAAAAGTTGGCAGACCTGCAAGCTATGATAGAATATAGTAAACTTGTACAAGCGAGAGCTTAGTCCAGATAGAAAAAGAGAATACCGATGAGAAAAATCGCGATTGATGCTATGGGCGGGGAAAAGGCGCCTGAAGCTATTGTAGAAGCCGTCTTAAAAGCCAAGGCGGAACTGAAGGAAGACAAATTCATCTTCTTTGGGGACGAATCCAAGCTGCGGCAGCTTTTGCCGGAAGCCGACGAACAAATCGAAATCGTTCCGACCACGGAAGTTATTTTGGATGAGGATGAGCCGGTCAAGGCCATGCGGACCAAGAAGGATTCCTCAATGGTCGTGGCGGCCAACTGGGTCAAGGAAGGCAAGGCCGATGCTTTGCTGTCCTTAGGCAATACCGGGGCGCTTTTGACCTGCGGGATCTTCATCATTGGCCGGATCAAAGGGGTCGCCCGGCCAGGCCTGATGCCGACGATGCCGGTTGAATCTTCAGACGACGGCTTCAATATCATTGACGTCGGCGCCAATGCATCAAGCAAGCCGGAATACCTGCTGCAGTGGGCTGAAATGGCAGCTTACTATGCAGAAAAGGTGCGCGGCGTTGCTAAGCCGCGGGTTGCCTTGTTAAACAACGGAGCCGAGTATGACAAGGGCGACGACCTGCACAAGGAAGTCTACCAGATGCTCAAGGAGAGCTCACTGAACTTTACTGGCAACATTGAAGGCCATGAATTGCTGCAAGGCAAGGCCGACGTCGTGGTGACTGACGGCTTCACCGGCAATGCGGTTTTGAAGAGCATTGAAGGCACGGCCAGCGTGATCATCCACATGCTCAAAGACGGCTTGATGAACAATGGCGTCAAGGCCAAACTGGGCGCCTTGCTGGCCAAGGATGCCTTGAAGTCAGTGGCCAGCCGCTTTGACACGGCCAAGTACGGCGGGGCGGTCCTGCTCGGCTTGAACTCGCCAGTAGTCAAGCAGCACGGCCGCTCTGATGCCCGGGCCGTCTACTACGCGGTCAAGCAGATCGACAAGATCTTGGCTGAAGACCTGGTCGGTACTTTTAAATCTGAGTTTGCCAAATAAACTATTGGAAAGAACTGCCCGACGGGGCAAGATTATAGGAGAAATAACAATGACTGAAGCAGAAATTTTTGACAAGATTGCCACTTTGATCGCTGACAACTTCCAGCTGGACAAGGACAAGATCACCATGGACACCGACTTTACCAAGGACCTGGATGCTGACTCCATCGATCTGGTTGAATTCATCATGCAGCTTGAAGACGAATTCGGTGCTGAAATTCCTGATGAAGACGCAGCCAAGATCACTACTGTTGCTGACGCTGTAGCTTACATCAAGAGCCACCAGGGCTAAGCCGGCCAGCAAAAATCACAATATTGCAAAAAGCATTCACTGACTGAAAGGCAGTGAATGCTTTTTTGGCTGACTTTTGAAAAGGTTTTTCAGAAAGATATTGATTTAGTACGTTAAAACGTGCATCATAATAAATAACAGGCTAAAAGTTTGAAAAGATGGAAAAAGATCGACGCCGCGCTTTTTCCAGCGGCGGTGAGGAGAGAAAATGCCGAAACTGAGCGAGGCCCGCAAAAAGGCCAATAAAAAATGGGATGACAAGAACAAGGCCAGAAAGAACTATATCGTCAAGCGGTCGACGGCCAAAGGCTTCATTTTAAATCTGGCCACCGAAGAAGATCTGGATTTGCTGCAGACCTATATCAATGCCAGAAGGGCTGCTTTGGCCGACCAAGTAAAGAGCGGAACTTGACAGGGCGGAATTATTAAATTCACCAAATCTGGTAAAATAGGCTTATCAAACGTGTAGCAATTTAGCAAAAGGACTCTTGAGCGATGAAGAAATTAACAAAACTGACAATTTGCCTGCTGGCAGCCCTGAGTTTGGCGGCCTGTTCGCAAAAAACGGGCAAAAGCAAGCAGGACAGCAACAGCGGGGCTGAAGATGCCATGCAGTTCCCTGTGGCTACCAGCTTCGCCAAAACCAAAAAAGGGGGCAGCATCCGGGTAGCACTTGAAACTGACACGCCGTTTACGGGGATTTTCGCGGATGAACTGGCTGATTCGACGACAGACGCCACGCTGTCTCAGTTCGGCTCGGAATCTTTATTCGATACCGACAACAGCTACAACATTACTGACAGCGGGGCGGCGACTTTCAGCCTTGACCGGCAGGCCAAGCAGATCACCATCAAAATCAAAAAAGGGGTCAAGTGGTCTGATGGCCAGCAGGTCGTGGCCAAAGACGTTGAGTATGCCTATGAGGTGATCGCCAACAAGGCGACCAGCAGCTCGCATTACACTTCTTCTTTGCAGGACGTCGTCGGTTTAAAGGAATACCATGACGGGAAAGCCAAGACGATCAGCGGGATTGAAATGCCGGACGGGGAAAACGGCCGCAAGGTTGTGATCCGCTTCAAGCAGATGCACCCGGGGATGCTGAAGACGGGGAACGGCTACTTTTGGGAATCGGCCCTGCCTTACCACTACCTAAAGGCGATTCCTTTCAAGAAGCTGCGGACCTGCGTGGAAATTCGCAAAAGGCCCTTGTACTTTGGCCCATACAAGGTGCAGACGATTGAGACCGGGCAAAAAGTCGTCTGGACGCGGAACAAGTATTACTGGCGGGGCACACCGAGCTTGAGCAAAATCACGATCTCCATCATTTCTCCCAAGTCGGTGGCTACCGCGATCAAGGAGAAGACCTACGACATCATCGAAGTGGTCAACTCCCAATGGAAGCAGATTAAGAGCACCAAAGACTACAAATTTGTCGCTAATATTCCTTTGACTTACAACTATTTGGGCTTCAAGCTGGGAACTTGGGACAAAAAGACCAGCAGCGTCAAAATGAACAAAAACGCCAAGATGGCCAACAAGTCCTTGCGCCAGGCAATCGGCTACGCGATGAACGTCACGCAGATCGAGCGCAAGTACACTTCCGGTTTGACCTTCCGGATCAAGAGCTTGATCCCGTCGCAGTTTGGCGACTATTATGACAGCAAGAGCAAGGGCTATCCTTACAATCCTTCCAAGGCGAAGAAGCTCTTGGACAAGGCTGGCTACAAAATCCGCTCTGGTGAAAAATACCGGCGGGATCCGCAGGGCCACAAGCTGGTAATTCACCTGGCGGCAATGACCGGTGACTCCAGCCAGAGCAAGATCATTAGCAACTACATCAAAAAATGGCGTGAGATTGGCTTGAATGTCAAATTGACGACCGGCCACCTGCTGGAGTTCAATACTTTTTATGACATGCTCTTCCAGGACGACAGCCAGATCGACATGTTTATCGCCGGCTGGACGCTTAACAATGAGCCTTCGCAAAACGGCATCTATGGGGCCGGAACCCCGTATAACCTGGAGCGTTTTGCCACCAGCACCAATACCAAGCTGCTGGAAGCGATGGACTCAGACGCGGCCTTCAACCTCAGCTACCGGATCAAGACCTTCAAGCAGTGGCAAAGATACATGCAGGAACAGGCCTTCGTGATCCCGCTGACGAGCTCATACAAGATTACCGCCATCAACAAGAAGCTGGTCAACTTCTCGCTTGAACCGGCAGAAATGAACAACAGCCATCCTTTGTGGTACCAGGTTGGCTATAAGAAATAAGCGTGAAACTCTGTTTTGCCAGTTTGTCCGGCAAGACAGAGTTTTTATTAGAAATGGTTAAAATATCAGCCCCCAAGGCAGGCTTTTTGATATAATTTTCAGTGTTACGAAAGGATGTATAGTTCATGGTCTCAACTAAATTTATTAAAATGCTGGATGAAAAGTACGGTATCCGTTTCAAGGACCCGCGCTTGCTGGAGGAAGCTTTTACGCATTCTTCCTTCGTTAATGAAAATCCAGGCAAAACTTTGGGGAATTACGAAAAATTGGAGTTCTTGGGGGATGCAGTGCTGGAGTTCACTGTGTCGGACTACCTTTACCGGCACTTCAAGCAGCTGAATGAAGGCGAACTGACAAGACTGAGATCAAACATCGTCCGCACTGAAGGCTTTTCCAAAGTGGCCTTGGACTGCGGCTTTAAAGAAGAAATCAACCTGGGCGTTGGCGAGGAAAAAGCTGGCGGCCGGGAACGCAAGGCCCTGCTGGAAGACGTCTTTGAAGCTTTCAACGGCGCCTTGTTCCTGGACCAGGGGATCGGCGAAGTAGAAAAGTTTCTTAAGCAGACGGTCTATCCGCTGATTGCTGCCGGCTACTTCACGCCTTCCAGAGACTTCAAGACCGATTTGCAGGAACTTTTGCAGCAAAACGGCAGCGTGACCATCGAATACCAGGTCTTGAGCGAGAGCCAGCAGCCCTCGCACTTTGAAGTCGAAGTAACGGTTGACGGAAAGAAGCTGGCCAAAGGAGAAGGCCGCAACAAGAAAAAAGCTGAGCAGGACGCGGCGCGCCATGCTTTGGAGCGTCTCAGCCAGGGAGGTAAATAGTGCCCTTAACAAGTTTGATTTTGGACGGCTTTAAATCTTTTGCCGACAAAACGGTCATTGATTTTACGCAGGGGATCACCGGGATAGTCGGACCCAACGGCTCGGGGAAAAGCAACATCACCGAAGCCATTCGCTGGGTCATGGGTGAAGGCAGCGCCAAGTCCCTGCGGGGCCATAACATGAAGGACGTTATTTTTGCCGGCAGCGAATTCCGCAAGCCGCTTAACCGGGCCGAAGTGACGATGATCTTTGACAACCGCCAGCATGAGCTGAATTTCCCGGCTGACCAGGTGGCTGTCACCCGGCGGATTTTGAAGTCCGGAGACAACGAATACCTGATCAACCAGCAGTCTGTCCGGCTGCGGGATGTCCGCGGCCTGTTTTTGGACTCGGGAATCTCGCAAAACAGCCTGGCGATCATTTCCCAAGGCCGGGTGGACCAGATCCTTAATTCCCAGGCCAAGGAGCGGCGGGGAATTTTTGAGGAAGCCGCTGGCGTTTTGCACTTCAAGCAGCAGAAGCAGCAGGCCCAAGGCCAGCTGGACACGACCAATGACAACTTGATCCGGATCAACGACCTGGTCAACGAACTTCAGACCCGCCTTGAGCCCCTGCACGAGCAGAGCTCCCTGGCCCAGGAATACCAATTCCAAAAGGCTGCTTTAGACGCCGATTTGAAGACGCTGCTGGCCTTTGAAATCGCGGATCTTGGCCAGGAAGAAGAAGAAGTAACCGCGCATTTGAACAAGAGCCAGCAGCTGCTGAGCCGGCTGGATGATGAAGTCAAACAGTCCCAGGCCAAGCTGGCGGCCAAAAGACAGGAATTCCAGCTGGAAAGCCAAAAGCGCGACCAGGTGCAGACTGAGGTGCTCAAGCTGACCAACCGCCTCTCAGAGATCAACACTTCACTGCAGGTTTCCCAGCAGTCGCGGCAGTTTGACCAGGCAACCCGGCAGGAATATGAACGGCAGCTGGCTGAATTGCAGGCAGCTTTAGCCGAGAATGAAACTGAAATCGCCAAGCTGGCTGACCAGGACAGCGAATACTCTGGCCAGCTGGACCAACTGGCCGGAGAGCGCCAGAAACTGGCTGACCAGCTCAAAGAGGATCCAGCCAGCTTGAAGCTCAAGCTGGAGGATCTGCGGGGACAGTACATTCAGACCCTGCAGGACCAGACCAGCGCCAACAACCAGCTGGTCTATCTGGAAGGCGAGATCAAGCGGGCCGGCGAGAGCAAGGACCACCGGCTTGACGACGCGGCGGGCCAGCTGGCTAAAAGCCGCGAGGAACTGGAAACTTTGCGGTCAAAGGGGCAGAAACTGCGCCAGGAAAATGACCAGCTGCAGGCTGACCAGCAGGCAGCTGCTGACCAGCTTGGCCGGTTGACTGCTGACCAGCAGCAGGCCCAGCAGAAACTGCAGGCCGATTTGACTAATTTGCAGCGCTTAACGGCCCGCCGGGACGCGCTGGTAAACATTCAAAAGCGGCATGACGGCTACTACGCCGGGGTCAAGCAGGTCTTGAACCAGCCCGGCCAGTTCCCGGGGATCATCGGGGCCGTTGGGGAACTGCTGACCTTCCCGGCTGAACTGGAGGCGGCGATGACGACCGCCCTTGGCGGTAGCGTG
>NZ_BOCG01000240.1 GCF_016587775.1 Lactobacillus nasalidis
AAGCTCTTCACCGTCTCCAAAACTTCCGCCGGCTACCGGCTCAAGTACACGGGCAGCAGCCGCCGCCTGTGGCGGGAAATCACCAAGCTCAACGGCCTGGCCACCCTGTCCAGCGACAGCCAGATGGCCAGCGCCAAGCCGCAGAAGATCAAGATGACGATCGACCTCAGCGAAAAAAAGCAGCTGACCGGCTTGGCGATCTACGCCAAATACCGGGTCAAGGGGCAGAGCAGCTCCACCAAACTGTCCCTGCTCAAGGTCAACCAGCAAAAGAAGCTGGCGATTCCCAAGACCGTCCTGAAAAATTCCGTGGACGTCAGCAAGCTGAACAAATAAGCGAAGGAGGCTTTTATCATGAAACTAGGAATCATCGGCAGCGGCAAGATCGTCAAAGACTTCCTGACCGCCCTGCCCTTGCCGGGCCTAAGCCTGGCCGCCATTGCCACGACCAAGCGGTCGGCGGCAACCGGGCAGTCGCTGGCGGCTGAATAC
>NZ_BOCG01000241.1 GCF_016587775.1 Lactobacillus nasalidis
GTCAGCGACTTCGCGGCCCGCCTGGCCGGCCGCGGCCACCAGGTCGACTTGGAAATCATCCCCGGACACGGCCATGCCATGGACTACGGCCGCGATTATCTTCGGGAAAGCATGACTTATCTCAACTATGCCCTCAGTTTTAAGACAGGAAGCGATTAAACATGATAAACATCGAGAAATTCATCAAGATCCGCAAGTCGCTCAAGCTTTCGCAAAATGAGCTCTGCCGCGGCATCTGCACCCAATCAACCTTGAGCAAGTTTGAAAACAACGGTCAGATTCCGTCTTTCAAGATCCTCAAGCAGCTCTGCGAGCGGATGAACATTTCCTTGTCCGACATCATGCTGACCAGCACTGAGAGCGAAATCGCCCAGAAACTTTTTTCCGCGGACTTCTGCTTCATCACCTACGACTATGAAAAGGTCCGCCGGATCCTCAAGCAGGTCAATGAGAAAAAGATCCGCGACAAGCAGGACCTGCTGCACTACAACTACCTCTGCGGACAACTGGCCCTGGACGGCGACCGCGATGAGGTCTCGGCCCTCTTTTACTTCAACAACATCCTGACCACCGACAACTTGAAGGCCAACAACATCTACCGCCTGCTGGCCCTTAAGGGCTGCAGCCAGGTCTATGCCAGCCAGGACATGAACAAGGCCTCGCATTACTTCGACCAGATCCTGGGCGAAATCAAAAAAGTGGAGATCAAGGACAGCTTAAGAGAGCTGCAGGTCATGTCCGTTTTGACGGCAGCCGGCGAATTCTACGGGCAAAACGGCCAGTACAAGCATGCCGACGACCTGCTGACCTACGCCTACGACCTGGCCAGCGAGCACCACGTCGTCTACTTCCTGGCCCGCGTCCTGTACCAGCTGGCCTTGGACGACCTGGCCCAAAAGAAGCCGGAGAAAACGGTCCTGGAACACTTGAACGACTCCCTGGCCTTCGCCCGCTTGAACAAAAACGACGTCATCATCCGGGAAGGCAGCAAGCTTTTGCAGGAAATCCAAAAGAAGGCATAAGAAAACGGTCAATCACATGATTGACCGTTTATTTTTTGCTCTTTTAGATGATGCCGTAGCCGGTAAGCGGCAGGCAAGGGCAGTTGTTGAAGTCGTAAGTCTTCAGCTGCTCCAGTTCCTGGTCGCCGCTGATAAAGGCCGTGGCGCCTTGGGCCAGCATCAGGTTCATGATCGGCTTCTTTTCCGGATGCTTGGTGAAAGGCACGATGATGACCGGCTTGTTCTGCGCCCGCAAAAAGCCGATTTCAAAGGCGCAGCCGTCGTCAAGCTCGTCCATGTCGTAAAGGAATAGGCCGCAGGTAGCCGTGGACAGGCCGTTGATGTCGTTTTGGTAGGTCTGCTGCTGCCAGAGCAGGCTCCGTTCATCGCCAAAGCCGGCGTTCGGGTCTTCCGCCGGGTCGATCACCTGCTGGTCAAAGGGGAAGTGAACGTGTTCGACCGTCGGGTTCTCAGCCAAGTATTCGCGGACCTGCTTCACCCGGGCCTGGTGGTGGTCACGGTGAAAAGATGAGCCTAAATAAATGCGTGCAGTTGCCGTCATAAATCCAAAAATCCTCCTAGTGGACGCTTAAATAATCTAACATGGTGTAAATCGCCCGCTTGTTAGCGGCCGGGACCGGCTGGGCCAGAATTTCCGCCGGGCTTTGGTGCAAGTCATTGCCCGCTTCAGCGTATGCCCCGTCATTGATGACGATTTCGCGAACGTTCTCGTCTTCCTGCTCCAAGTGGAACTGCAGGCCGATCACGTTACCGTTGACCAGGTAGCCCTGGTTGGCCAGCAAGTCGCTGGAGTAAAGCAGGCTGCTGCCTGCCGGCATTTCAAACATGTCCTGGTGCCAGTGCAGGGCCAGCAGCTTTTCCGGCAGATCCGGAATCGCGTCGCTTTGCCGGTAGACTGGTGCCCAGCCGACTTCCTTGTGGGCAGCCTGGTGAACGCTGCTGCCCAAGCACAAGGCGATCTGCTGGGCGCCCAAGCAGATGCCCAAAACCGGCAGGTGCTGCTTAAGGCAGTCCTTGATCAGCTGCCGTTCTTCTTCCAGCCATGGCAGGTCGTCGCCCGGACTCATCGGTCCGCCCAAAATGACCAGCAGGTCGGTTTCGTCAGCCTTCGGGAAAATCCCGAAAGTAGCCGGGTGGTAAACATAGAGCCGGTTGCCCCGTTCTTCGGCCCAGGACCTAATCGCCCCGGGACCTTCGTTTGGTGTATGCTGCAAAACGTTAATCCGCATAATCTCGTCCTTTCAATTTTTAATTATTTTACCATGCTCGCGCCCTTTTGCCACGAATCAGCTGTTAAAATGTTCCGCAAAATAATAAAATTATTTTTTGCCTTCAGCTATACCAAAATTCAGAAAGCGGTTTATACTAGAAAAAGGGATATTTGTGAATCGTGCACTATATTTGGCCGGATTGCCGGTCTAATCAGCTTTTAAATCGAAAGGATGAGAACACAGCTATGGCAAAATACGCATCAGTCAATCCATATACCAATGAAGTCTTCGCAACTTATGAAAATCCGTCAGACCAGCAGATCGAAGAGTCCCTGGCCCTGGCCCACGCCCTCTACAAGAAGTGGCGGCATGAAAAGCCGGAAAGCCGGGCAGCCCTCTTAAAGCAGATCGCTGACAAGTTCCGGGAAAAGAAAGCCGAGATGGCGAAAATCATGACCCTGGAAATGGGCAAGAAACTGAGCGAAGCCGAGGAAGAAGTCGAAATCTGCATCGGCATCCTCGACTATTACGCCGACCATGGCCCTGAGCTCTTGAAGCCGGTCGACCTGCCCAACCCTTACGGCCACGCCTATTACTTGAAGCAGGCCACCGGGGTCATCATGGCCTGCGAACCGTGGAACTTCCCGCTTTACCAGGTCATCCGGGTCTTCGCGCCGAACTTCGTGGTCGGCAACCCGATGCTGCTCAAGCACGCCCACAACGTTCCTTCCTCTGCTGCCATGGCTGCCAAGCTGGTCAAGGCCGGCGGCGCCCCGGAAGGCAGCCTGATCAACCTCTACCTCAGCTATGACCAGCTGGACCGGGTCATCGCTGACCCGCGCGTACAGGGGGTAGCCTTGACCGGGTCTGAAAGAGGCGGTGTTTCAGTTGCCGAAAATGCCGGCAAGAACCTGAAGAAGTCGACCATGGAACTGGGCGGCAACGACGCCTTTATCGTTTTAAGCGACGCCGACCCGGCCGTTTTGAAGAAGGCCTTGAGCGATGCCCGCAGCTACAACAACGGCCAGGTCTGCACCTCTTCCAAGCGGATGATCGTTGTGGCCGACCGCTATGAGGAAGTGCTGGCAGACATGAAGGAAATCTATTCCGGCCTCAAGTGGGGCGACCCGCTGGAAGCTTCCACCACCCTGCCGCCAATGAACTCCCAGGCCGCCAAGGAAAAGCTGGCCAAGCAGGTGAAAGCCGCGGTTGCCGGCGGGGCCAAGGTCTACTACGAGTATCCGGAAATCGACTCACCGGGCGCCTTCAGCCGGCCAGTGATTCTGACTGACATGACCCCGGACAACCCGATGTTCGACCAGGAAATGTTCGGCCCGGTCTGCGTGGTCTACAAGGTCCAGGATGAAGCCGAAGCCGTGGCCCTGGCCAACAATTCCAGCTACGGCCTGGGTTCTTCCGTGATCTCCAGCGACATCGGCCACGCCGAAGAAGTCGCTGCCCAGATCGAAACGGGGATGACGGTCATCAACGGCCGCTGGATCACTGACGGCAGCCTGCCTTTCGGCGGGGTCAAGAAGTCCGGCTACGGCCGCGAACT
>NZ_BOCG01000242.1 GCF_016587775.1 Lactobacillus nasalidis
TCGGCGACCATCGGGGATCCAGCGGCAGCTGGCCGCTTTCTGGGAGCCGGGTCTGGTCACCGGACTAAGATTCCCCGGGTTAAAAGCCAATCTCAGCGCTGGCGGCTGTCAATGGAGCATTTCTACAAGCAGGGCGAACAGGCCGGGGAGGGGTCAGCCTTGCCGGCCCAGGCCGTTTTGGCTCCGGCCAGCGACCAGGCACCAGACCTGGCTGATCCGGGCCTGGCCTATATTTTTGACCACACCCGGGGGAAAAAATGCCTGGTCTTTACGAACAGCCGGGAGGAATGCGAGGCCGTCTGCCAGGTCTTGCGGCAATACTGTGAAAACCGGCATGAACCAGACCGCTTCATGATTCACCACGGCAACCTTTCAGCCGCCTTTCGCCAGGGAGCTGAGGCCGTGATGAAGGATGAAGATGCCAAAATCACCACCTGCGCGACGGCGACTTTGGAACTGGGCATCGATGTCGGCCAGCTGGAGCGGGCTTTTCAAATTGAGGCGCCGTTTACGGTTTCTGGCTTTTTGCAGCGGATGGGCCGCACGGGCCGGCGGGGCAATCCCGCTGAGATGTGGTTCGTCATGCGGGAAGAGCAGCCTGAAAGCCGGGCCATGCTGCCGGTCTTGATTCCCTGGTCGCTTTTGCAGGGGATTGCCCTGGTTGAGCTCTACCTGCAAGAGCGCTGGGTTGAGCCGCCAAAAGAGCACCAGCTGCCATACAGCCTGCTTTACCACCAGACGATGAGCACCTTGATGGCTGGCGGGGAAATGACGCCGGCCCAACTGGCTTCCCGCGTCTTGACTCTGTCGTATTTCCGCTGGGTCAGCCAGGAAGACTACAAGCAGCTGCTGCGGCACTTGATCAAGACCGACCAGATCCAGACGACGGAAAACGGCGGCTTGATCGTCGGTTTGGCCGGAGAGCGGGTCACCAACAATTTCAAGTTTTACGCGGTATTTCAGGAAAACGAAGAATACAGCGTCCATGCCGAATCTGAAGAGCTGGGAACGATCGTCAAGCCGCCGCCTTTGGGTGAGAAAATAGCCATTGCCGGCCATGTCTGGGTCGTAGAAGAAATCGACCGCCGCCGCCGGCAGGTTTACGTTCACCAGGTCAAGGGCCGCATCCCGGCATATTTTGGCGATGTTGCCGGCGACATTCACCCGCGCATCCTGCAGCAGATGCGGCAGATTCTGGAAGAAGACCGCATCTATCCCTACTTGATGAAAAATGCCGCTGCCCGCTTGAACGAAACGCGGTCTCTGGCCCGGGCAGCTGGCCTTCCGGGCCGGCAGCTGGTCAACTTGGGCGCCAACACTTACTGTCTTTTCCCTTGGACCGGTTCGTATGCCTTTTTGGCCCTTGAACGCTTCCTGCGCTTAAAATGCGCTCCCCGGCTGGGACTGAAGAACTTTGACTCAGTCCGGCCTTACTATATGCAGTTCACCATGGACGTCAGCGAGCAGGACTTTTATCAGATATTGCAAGAAGAAGCCGCCAAGGACTTTGATCCCCTGGATTTGCTGTATCCAAAGGAAGTGCCGGTTTTTGACAAGTATGACGAGTACCTGCCAGACGACCTGGTCAGAAAAGAATTTGCCTACGGGGTCCTTGACCTGGCGGAAATGCGGCGCTGCGTCGAGGAGATTACAAGACAAAAAGGCTGAAAAAGTTGTACAATAATGTCTAAAAATCAAAAAGCTATTTTTAGAAAGGATTTTTATGTCAGTAACCAAGCGTCCGATTTCCAGTTTCCAAGAATTAGAAACAGCCGCTGATGACAGTGATGAGATACATTTTAAACTGAACGGGCATCAATGGCTGCTGGTCGACGACGGCAACCCGCTGACGCCGGAAAGCAAGACTTTGATCAATTGCGACCTGCCTGAAGAGCAGCAGAATTTTGCCAATACGGCTGAATTTCTCCGCTGCGAGATTGCCGGCCGGCCGCTGAAGGCCTGCTGGGAAGAAATGAGCGAGGTAGCCGTCTGGAGCGTGCAGTTTGAAAGCCTGGAAGAATTCGTGCAGGCAATCGAGGACGGCTGCGACATTCAGTTTTCTTTGGGCGGGCAGGAATACTGCCTGGAGCAAAACAGCGACCGGAAGGTTTACAGGCAGCTGACCTACCGGGTCGTCAAAGACGGCCGGGCAAGGACGCGGGTTGAAAAATTCGCGGACCTGGACCAGCTGCTGGGCTTTGAAATTGCCGGCAAGAGCCTGGGCAAACAGTGGTCGGCCATGAGGAATGTCGATTACGGCTGATTTTCATCGAAAGTTTTTAGGCCAAAAAATTTCGGGAAAAGGCTTAACTTTTTTAAAAACGTAACTTATTAAACAAACAACCGGGTTACACTTAATAAAATTAGAAATACAACTTTTATTCTAAAAAAAAGAAACTTTCTAAAATATCGGGTATAATATTAGACAGATCCGATATGATAGAAAGATGAAAAATATGAAAAGACAGCCGCAAACAATCAAGAGAATCATTCAGATAATTGCCTGCAGCCTGCTGGTTCTGCTGGCAGCCGGTTTATCCGCTTGTTCAAACAAGCAGGAGAGCAGCTACGCCAGGGCCAAGCAGTCCAAGCAGATTACCTGGGGCGTTCGGCCGGACACGAAGCTGTTTGGTCTGACCAACGTCAAGACCGGCAAGATCGAAGGCTTTGAAATCGATCTGGCCACGGCGATCACCAAGCAGATCCTTGGTCCAAAAGGCAAAGCTGTCTTTCGGCCGATCACGGAAAAAACGCGTATCACCTTGCTGCACAACGGCTCTTTGGATGCCGTCATCTCAACCATGACCATTACCAAAGAACGGATGAAGGTCATTGACTTCTCTGACGTTTATTTCAACGCCAGTGAATCGATGATCGTCAAGAAGTCAAGCAAGATCAGAACGATCGCGGACTTGAACCACCACGGCGTGGTCGTGATCGCCATCAAGGGGACTGACGTGGCCAACCAGGTCGCCAAGCTGGCACCGAAGGCAAGCGTCAAGCAGTTTGACGACTACGGTTCGGCCTTCAATGCTTTGAAGGCCGGCCAGGGCGACGCGATGATCGATGACAACGGCATTTTGGCCGGTCTGATTGCCGACACGCCAGAGTTTACCCTAACCAAGGCCACTTTGGCCCAGGAGCCTTACGGCATCGGGGTCGAGAAGGGGCAGACGCAGATGCGCCAGGCAATCAACCGGGCCTTGAAGAAGCTGCGGGCCAGCGGCAAGTACGACAAGCTGGTCAAGAAGTGGTTCGGCAAGGTATCCGGTTTTGACGTCAAGCAGGCGGAAAGCCAGAAGGTAAAAATTCAATAAAAGCAAAAACGTTAGGAGACATTCAAGCTCCTAACGTTTTTTGCTAGCACGTAAATTTTTAAGTTTTTAAAGAATTGCTCCGACGACGATCAAGCAAAGGCCGGCCAGGGTGGCGAGCAGTTCCTTGCCCTGCTTGCGTTCACCCAACAGAGTCATGCCGCCGACCGTGGAAATGATGACGCTCAGCTGGCCGTAGATGAAGGCGTTGGTAACCCCGTTGACTTGGGCTGAGATGATGTAGGCGTAAGCCGCGATCCCAAAGCTGATGCCGGCAAAGAGGTCAAGGTAGCTGGCTTTTTCCTTGAAGGCAGCCTTGTTGCCGCTGAAGAAGAGGTAAAGCACCGAGCCCAGGAGAATGCCCAGGGTTTGCGGCAGGAACATTGCTTCAGCGTTGGCGCTGACCATCTTCGGGAAAGTTGAGTAGGCCAGGTAGCCGACCGTGGTCAGGACCAAGAAGACGATGTCGCGGCCAGTGGCCTTCATGCCGGAATCCGTGTCCTTTTCGGTGTAGGCCGTCAAAATGACGCCGATGACGATGATTACCAGGGCGATGATGCCGAAGAGGTAGTCATGGCTGCTCTTCCATTCGCCAAAGATCAAGGCGCCGATGATGGTGTTGCCCACCAGCTGCAGGCCGGTAGAAATCGGCATGGTTTTGCTGACCCCGATCCGCGTGAAGGAAATGAATTGGCCGATCTGGCCGATGGTCCACAAAGCGCCGGAGAACAGGGAAAGGAAGAAGACCGGCAGGGACATAGCCGGATGCTGGATCAAAGTTACGATGATGCCAACAATGGTAGCGCCCATGCCGACGCCGAAGATCTGATTGGCTGGCCGGCTGTTTGGAACCTTATTGACGATCCAGGGCATAACGCCCCAACCGATGGCCGGCAATAAGGCAATGATGATATTCATTAAATTGAACACTCCTTTTAACTAGTAATTTGTCGAATAGTTACTAGATTATCGGAATTTTAAGAAAATAGCAATAGGGTTTACAATGAAAATGATAACCGTTTTCAGAAAGCGGTTAAAAATAAAAGGGCGACTTGCATAAAGCAAAGCGTCCTTTTCAGAAAATATTAGCATATTTGCAACAATAATGCATTAATCAATGTTTGTCCGGTAAAGTCCAACCACTTTGCCCAAAACTTGCACATTGTTCAAAATAATTGGATCCATGGCATCATTTTCCGGCTGCAGGCGGTAGTGCAGGTCTTCCTTGAAGAAGCGCTTGACGGTTGCTTCGCCGTCGTCGGTCATGGCAACGACGATTTCCCCGTTTCTGGCGGTAGTCTGCTTGCGGACGATGACGTAGTCGCCGTTCAAAATCCCGGCATTGATCATCGAGGTGCCGTGCACCCGGAGCATGAACAGTTCGCCGGCATCGTTCTTCAGGTTGGGCGGCAGCGGGAAGTAGTCTTCCACGTCTTGAACGGCCAAGATAGGCTGGCCGGCAGTCACGACCCCAATCACCGGAATGTCCTTGGGCTTGATGCCCAGGGCGTCAAGGCCGGCATGGGTGATTTCCAGGGCACGCGGCTTGGTGGCGTCCTTGATGAGGTAGCCCTTGCGTTCCAGTCTGGTCAAGTGTCCGTGCACGGTGGAAGTCGAAGAGAGCCCTACGGCTGCGCAGATTTCCCGGACAGTCGGCGGGAAGCCGCGGTTTTCAACGGTATCGTAGATGTATTGCAGAATTTCTAGTTGTTTTGAGTCATGATTCATTTTCTTGTACCTTGGTAAAAATTTTCCTTGTTGATTATTATTTATTTTAGCAAATAATGCCAGAGTTTGCAAACAAGCGTTCTAGGCTTAAAACTTTTTTTATGATTGGAAAGCGAGTAAACTATTCTTAATAAAGAAAGGTGGCTATATTTATGGCAGAAGCAGATCAAGTCAGAAAAAGAATCAATGAGCTTTACAAGAAGAAGCAGGAGAGCGGTTTGACGGCAGCTGAAGAAGCTGAACGCAAGGAACTGCACAAGAAATTCATCGCCAACTTCCGGGCCGGCTTCAAGCAGCAGCTGGACAGTCTGGTGATCGTCGATGACCAGGGCAAGGACGTGACTCCGGCCAAAGCCAAGCAGATTCAGAAGGAAAAGGGCCTCAGATAGGAATTTATTCTTTAAAAATGGTCTGAAATTTTGTAAGATAGTATTTGTGTGATTAACGAATGCATCTCCGCGAAAGCGGATTTAAATTGAGACCATACGGAGGTTAGCGATAATGAATTTAGGTTTGGCGATTTTCTTGATTATTTTGGCAGCTCTTTTGGGCGCGGTAGCCGGCTTTTACGGTGCCCGGTCCTACATGAAGAACTACTTTAAGAAGAATCCCCCAATTACCCGGGAAATGGTTGAAACCATGATGTCACAAATGGGTCAGAAGCCTTCAGCCAAGAAGGTCAACCAAGTGATGAACATGATCAAGCACCAGTCAGCCAAGAACTAGGTCATAGCCAAAGAGCGTCAGGGGTATCCTGGCGCTCTTTTTTTGCGGGCTGGCCAGGTTAGAAAAAAAGGAGAAAAGTCAAGAATGATTAAGAAAGCCCGGCAAAGGCAGGGATAAATTTAAAACTCATCTAATTGGCAAACAAGAAAGAATAAGTGGAGAGAAAAAATGGATACTTTTAGCAAGCTGGGCTGGTTTTTCAAGGCCCACCGCAAGCGCTACGCCCTGGGGATCACCGCGCTGATCCTCACTTCCGTAGCCAACCTGGTCCCGCCAAGAATCCTAGGGATGATGGCCGACCAGCTCGACAGCGGCAGAATCAGTTGGCCGCAGTTTATGACCTATATTTTGGCGGTTCTGATTTCCGCCATCGCCCTGTATGTCTGCCGTTACTATTGGCGCAAGCAGATCTATGGCGGGGCGGCGATTCTGGAAAAAGAGCTGCGCGGCCAGCTGTTCTGGCACTTTTTGCAGATGGACCGGACCTTTTTCCAGCGCTACCGGACCGGGGACTTGATGGCCCGGGCGACCAATGACGTGCAGGCCGTGCAGAACGTGGCCGGGGACGGAATTTTGACCCTGGTGGATTCGATCTTCACCGGGGGCAGCACTTTGCTGGCGATGATTTTCCTGGTGGACTGGCGCTTGACCCTGGCAGCCATGCTGCCCCTGCCGCTTTTGGCCTTTTTGGCCCGCTATCTCGGCAACCGCCTGCATGACGCCTACCTTGACTCCCAGGCCGCTTTTTCCCGCCTGAACAACAAGACCCAGGAATCCCTGTCCGGCATCAAGGTCTTGAAGACTTTTGGCCAGGGCAAGGAAGACGCGGCTGCTTTTGACAAGATGACCTATGAAACCGTTGAAATCAACAAGAAGGTCTTCCGGATCGATTCCCTTTATGACCCGATGATTACCCTGATTATTGGGATCACCTACATCATCACGATCATTTACGGGGGCAGCCTGGTGCTCAGCCGCTCGATCAGCCTGGGCCAGCTGATTTCCTTTGTTTCCTACATCGGGACCATGGTCTGGCCGATGTTTGCGATCGGCTACCTGTTTAACGTCCTTGAGCGCGGCAGTGCCAGTTACGACCGGATCATGAGTCTTTTGAACGAAAAATCCCTGATCGTTGACTCTGATGCCATGGACAAGGAGCAGAAACTGGTGGGCGATCTGCGCTACCACGTGGCCAGCTTTGCTTATCCTGACGAGCCGGACAAGGACGTGCTGGGGGCTGTCGACTTTGACTTAAAACCCGGGCAGACGATCGGTCTGGTCGGCCGGGTAGGGGCAGGCAAGACGACCATCATCCAGCTTTTGATGCGGGAATTTGACAACTACAAGGGCCGGATAACCTTTGCCGGCCACGATATCCGGCAGATTCCGCTGGATGTCTATCTGAAAGAAATTTCCTACGTGCCGCAGAACAACTTCCTGTTCTCCATGTCGGTGCGCGACAACATTGCCTTTGCCAAGCCGGCGGCCAGTCAGGAAGAAGTGGAAGCGGCTGCGGAAAAGAGCGCCCTGCACAGCGATATTCTGGCCTTCCCGGATGGCTATCAGACCATGATCGGCGAAAACGGGGTTTCCCTGTCCGGCGGGCAAAAGCAGCGGATGTCAATTGCCCGGGCCCTGCTGCATGACAGCGAGATCTTGATTTTGGACGATGCCCTGTCGGCGGTCGATGCCAAAACTGAAAAAGCCATCCTGGCCAACCTGCGCCAGGAACGCAAAGAGAAGATTACCGTCATTGCCGCCCACCGCTTGAGCAGCGTGATGGACGCCGACGTGATCCTGGTCATGCAGGACGGCCGGGTGGCTGAAAAGGGCACGCATGAGGAGCTGCTGGCAAAGGGCGGCTGGTACAGCCGGATGTGGCAGCGCCAGGAACTGGCCCAAAAGGTAGGTGAAAGCAATGAATAATGAAGATTTTCAATCTGTGTGGCAAAAGCCGATTTCCGTCAAGGAACAGGGACAAATTTTAAGACGCCTGTGGACCTTCATCTGGCTTTACAAGGCGGAGCTGCTGACGGCAGTTTTTGGTATGATTGTCGTTTCGGCCATCAACATGCTTTTGCCGACCTGGCTGCAGTATTACATGGACCACTACCTGCGCTCAGGCAAAGTCGCTTTTGGCGTTATCTGCCTTGTGGCGGCTGTCTACGGGGCGGGCGTGATCATCAAGGCGGTCTTCCAGTTCATTTATGAGTACCTGTATGCCCTGGCCGGGGAAAAGGCCCTGGAAAAGGTCCGGCGGGTTTTGTACGCGAAGATTCACACGCTGGGGATGCGGTATTTTGACCAGACGCCGGCCGGATCGATTCTTTCGCGGGTTACCAACGATACGATGACCTTGAGCAGCTTCATGCAGGTCTTCTCCGCCTTCTTGCTGGGGATCATTTCCATGGTGACGGCGCTGGTGGCCATGTACATGGCCGACCGGACCGCGGCAGCGATCACGACCTTGTTCGTGCCAGTGATTTTTGCGGCGGTCTGGCTTTACAACCGGGTCAACTCCAAGACTTATCACGAGTACCGGGCCCGCAATTCACTGATCAATACAAAGTTGGAAGAAAGCATCGCCGGAATTTCAGTGATTCAGCAGTTCCGGCAGGAAAAGCGGATCAACCAGGATTTTGCGGCCACTAACAACCAGCAGATGCAGACGCGGTTCAAGCTGATCAGAACCAATGGCCTGCTGCTGTCGCCATTTACGACCTTGCTTTATTCTCTGGCTTTGACCTGCGTGCTGATTTGGTTCGGCTATCCATTGCGGAAGACTTTTGTGCCGGCCGGGATGATCTACGCTTTTGCCAATTACGTGCAGAACTTTTTCAACCCGCTCTCGGACATGATGAACTCTTTGACTTTCTTCACCGATGGCATCGTTGCCGGCAAGCGGATCTTCCGGATTTTGGACCAGGACGAGTATGAGCCTGAGCAAAGGGAAAAAGCTGACGCCAAAATCACTCAAGGGAAAATCGAGTTCAAGCACGTCTCTTTTTCATATGACGGCAAGCACGATGTTTTGCACGACATTTCCTTTACCCTTAATCCGGGGGAGACACTGGGGATCGTCGGGCACACGGGATCAGGCAAGAGCTCGATCATCAATGTGATGATGCGCTTTTATGAGTTCCATGACGGGCAGATCCTGCTGGATGGAACCGACATCCGCGACTTCTCCAAGGCAGAATTGCGCGAGAAACTGGGGCTGGTTCTGCAGGAGCCATTCATGTTCTACGGCGACGTTGCTTCCAACATCCGCTTGTACAATGACAAGATTTCAGACCAGGCAATTGAAGAAGCCGCCAAAACCGTGCAGGCAGACCGCTTTATTGAGAAACTGCCTGGAAAGTATCACGCCAAGGTCATTGAAGGCGGCAGCGAATTCTCCAGCGGGGAAAGACAGCTGATCTCCTTTGCCCGGACCCTGGTAACCAATCCGAAAATCCTGATTCTGGATGAGGCTACGGCCAATGTCGACACGGAAACCGAAAGCTTGATTCAAGAAGGGCTGAAAAAACTCCGACAAGGACGCACGACTCTGGCCATCGCCCACCGGCTGTCGACGATTGCCGATGCCGACCAGATCATCGTCTTGGACAAGGGCAAAATTGTCGAGCACGGCAAACATGAAGAGCTGCTGGCGCAAAAAGGTTACTACTACGACCTCTACACCCTGCAGCAAAACCGTGAAAACTAAAAATGAATTAATGCAAAATAAGAGCGCATCCCGCGGGATGCGCTCTTATTCTAATCCGGCCAGCTGGAGGTTTTTGACGCAAGGCAGTTTTTCCAGGTCGGTCATGAGCTTGGCCAAGTCGCCCTCAAGCCGGCTGAGGTCAAGGGACATCAAGACGCTGGCGTGGCTGGCCAGGGGGATGGCCTGGGAGATGGTCAAAATTGAGGCCCGGTGGTCGGTCAGGCAGGTCAAGACGCCGGCCAAAGCCCCGGGCTGATCAGCCAAGAGCAGGGATAAGACAGCCTGCTGGCCCCGGGAAGGGTCCTTTGCCCGGAAGACGTAGTCCTTGTAGCGGTAGTAGGTGTTCCGGGAGATGCCGACGCGCCCGGTTGCTTCAGTGACGGTTGCCGCCTCGCGGCTGTCCAGCATTTCCCGGGCCTGCAGGACCTTCTCCAAGTAGTCCGGCAGAATTTTTTTATTAACGTAAAAGTAGTCGGCCATGGGTGAATCCTCCTTTGACAGATTGCTTTAATTTTTGTTTAATAATAATTGCCTTTTCCTCTTGTCAGGCTTTGCGGATAATGATACTATGTTTTTAATTCGAAAACAAGTGTCCCTATTTTAGAAACAACGGAGGCGGGTATGCAAATTGCTATCTTAGGCCGCGGCGTGGTTGGCGGCGGCATCGTGAAACTGATCGACGAGGCCCAGACGCCGCTTTTGCAGCAGATTAAGATTAAAAAGGTCCTGGTGCACCGCAGCGAGCAGGTTCTGGACAGCCGGCACACGACCGACTTTGCTGAAATTCTGAATGATCCGGAAATTTCTGTGGTCTGTGAATGCATTGGCGGCCTGGAGCCGGCGCATACTTATGTCAAACAGGCGCTGGAGAGCGGCAAGCACGTGGTGACGGCCAACAAGAAAATGCTGGCGGTTTTCGCCAAAGAACTGTTTGACCTGGCCAGGCAAAAGCAGCTGACTCTTGCTTATGAAGCCAGCGTCGGCGGCGGCATCCCCTGGATCGACAATATCAAGCGGATCCAGCGCCTGGAGCCGGTCACGGCCTTTCAAGGAATTTTCAACGGCACGAGCAATTACATCCTCTCACAGATGGAAGAAAAGGACCTGGACTTCGCTACTTGCCTAAAAAGTGCCCAAAAGCTGGGCTACGCGGAAAAGGATCCCAGCGACGACATTGACGGCGGCGACGTCTGCTACAAGGTCTGCCTGTCAGCCCTCACCTGCTTTGGCCAGCTGGCTGACCCAAGCCAGGTAGAGCAGTGGGGCATCCG
>NZ_BOCG01000243.1 GCF_016587775.1 Lactobacillus nasalidis
CTGCTCCAGGCGGCGATGAAAATTCGGATGCCAGGAGAAGAAGGCCGTGCGGCAGGAATGCGGCGGCTGAGCATCAAGTAGACTTTGAGAGACCATTTTAGACACGGCGGCTGAGTGTTTAAAATGGTCTTTTTGCTTAAGTTATTTTCGAAAGGATGCCAACCATAATGAACGCAGTTACCCAAAACCAAGTTGTAGTCGAGACTGAAGGCAAGCAAGACAACCTGCTCCGCCTGCCTTACTTCGTCAGCGTTGAACAGCTGAGTGCTGACGACGTGCTGCACCTGCTGCAAAGAGCGCAATACTTCAAGAACGGCGGCCAGGTTCCAGCTTTGAACAGGACCATCTTCTGCACCAACATGTTCTTTGAAAACTCAACCCGGACCCACACCAGCTTTGAAGTTGCTGAAAGACGCCTTGGCCTGACGGTCATCCCGTTTGACCCGTCCCACTCCTCAGTCAACAAGGGTGAAAACCTGTATGACACGGAACTGACCATGGCATCCCTGGGGATCGAACTCAGCGTCATCAGACACCCAGAAAACGCCTACTACAACGAAATCATCCACCCGCAAGCCGGCCAGCACCTGGAAATGGGCCTGGTCAACGCCGGTGACGGCAGTGGCCAGCACCCGTCACAAAGCATGTTGGACATGATGACCATCTACAACGAATTCGGTCACTTCGACGGCTTGAAGATCATGATCGTCGGCGACTTGACCAACTCCCGGGTTGCCCGGTCAAACATGGAAATTCTGAACACCCTGGGGGCTGAAGTCTACTTCTCAGGTCCAGAATACTGGTACGATGCTGACGAATTCAGCAAGTACGGCACTTATGTCAAGAACATCGACGACATGATCCCAGAACTTGACGTTTTGATGCTGCTCAGAGTTCAGCACGAACGCCACAACGGGGCAGAAGCCAAGACTGAACAGCTTTTTGACGCTAAGGACTACAACGCCGCATACGGCCTGAACCAGCGCCGCTACGACATGCTGAAAGACGATGCCATCATCATGCACCCAGGTCCGATCAACCGCGGGGTTGAATGGGACGGCGACCTGGTCGAAGCACCGAAGTCACGCTACGCGGTCCAAATGCAAAACGGCGTCTTCGTCAGAATGGCCATGATTGAAGCAGTTCTGCGCGGCCGCAAGCTGGGAGGCCTGGAATAATGGCCACCCTTTTGAAAAACGGCCTGGTTTACCAGGAAGGCGAATTCATCAAGGAAGACGTGCTGCTTTCCGGCGGCGTGATCAAGGCCATCGGCGTTGATCTGCCAGCTGGCGACGCGGAAGTTTACGACTTGGCCGGCAAGCTGTTGGCTCCAGGCTTGGTCGACATCCACGAGCACTACCGGGAACCTGGTTTTACCTATAAGGAAACGATCAAGACCGGGTCAGAAGCTGCTGCCCGCGGCGGCTTTACCACGGTCTGCACCATGCCCAACGTGGACCCGGTGCCAGATGACCTGGAAACTTTTAAAGAGCAGGTTGCCTTAAACGAGGCCAACAGCTGCGTGCACTTGAAGCAGTACGGGGCAATCACGAAGGACCTGACCAGCGATGAAGTTGTCGACATGCAGGCCTTGAAAGAGGCTGGTGCCTTTGCCTTCAGCAATGACGGCCACGGCGTCCAGCAGGCCGGCACCATGTATGAAGCCATGCAGCAGGCGGCCAAGGCTGGCTTGGCCATCTGCGAGCACATCCAAGACGACTCGCTTTACCAGCACGGGGTAATGAATGCCGGCAAGAAGGCCGAAGAGTTGGGGCTGCCAGGCATCCTGGGCGTCAGCGAATCAGCCCAGCTGGCCAGAGACCTGGTTCTGGCCCAGGCAACCGGGGTTCACTACCACGCCTGCCACGTGTCAACCAAGGAAAGCGTGGAACTGATCCGGATCGCCAAGGAATACGGCATCAACGTCACCGCTGAAGCTGCCCCGCACCACCTGCTTTTGAGCGAGGAGGAAATCGACGGCAACAACGGTTACTACAAGATGAATCCGCCGCTCCGGTCAAAGGAAGACCAGTTTGCCTTGATCGAAGGGATGCTGGACGGGACGATCGATTTGATTGCCACTGACCACGCGCCGCACAGCCGGGAAGAAAAAGCCGGCGACATGCGCAAGGCAGCCTTTGGGATCATCGGCAACGAAACGGCTTTTGCCTGCCTGTACACGAAGTTCGTCAAGAGCGGGCAGATGGACCTGGCCTTGCTGTTAGACCTCATGAGCTACCAGCCGGCCAAGCTCTTCGGCCTGGACGCCGGCATCTTGGCCCCGGGCAAGGCGGCCGACCTGGCGGTCTTTGACCTCGACCATGCTGAAAAGATTGCTGAGGAAGACTACCTGTCCAAGGGCGTGAACACGCCGTTTACCGGTCAGGAAGTCTACGGCATGACGGCCATGACTTTTGTCAGCGGCAAGTTGGTCTACAAGAACAAGCACCTGGCTGATTAAAGCGCAATCGAAAATAACTAGCAAAAGACAAAACAAGCTCTCCTCTTAGTCAGAGGAGGGCTTGTTTTTGCTTTCTCCGGCGCTGGCATTAAGTGCCTGGCGCTGTTCTTTTTGGTCAACGTGGGTATAAAGATCAGTGGCCGACGTGCCTTTTTGCCCCAGCTGCTGGGCGACCATGACCTGGTCCTTGGTTGCCTGGTAGAGTTCAGAGGCAACCGTATGCCGGAGCTTGTGGGGAGTCAAGGGATGGCCAAAGGCAGCGGAATACTTGCCGACCATTTTCTCAATGGCATTGGTGGTCATCCGGCGGCACTGCCCGTGGTAGCTGGTCAAAAAGAAGGCTTTTACGGCCGCGGGAGCCTGGTAGCGGTCAGCGCGGATTTCCAGGTAGCTCTTTAAGTAGGGCAGAGTCCAGTCAGCCACGGGAACGGAGTCCCGCTGCCCGCCCTTGCGGGTGACGTCGAGAGTGGCTTCTTTAAGGTTGAAGTCTTTGAGGTCGACTCCGGCGCACTCAGACACCCTGATGCCGGTTCCCAGGATCAAGGCAATGACCGCCATGTCCCTTTCCTTGTTCTGGCTGAAAGAGGCCAGGGCCCGGCCGCTGCACTGGGCGGCATACTTTTGGTCCAAAAAGTCCATGAACTGGTATTTGAGATTGCCGGTGTACATGTGGGCTTCCAGAGCGTGCGCCCGGTAGTTCAGGGTCTTGGTGTAGGGCAGGGAGTTGATTTTGAGCATGACGTTGCGCTCAAAGTAAGGCTCGCCGTGATTGTTGTCGGCCGTGATCGTCAGGTACTTGTAAAGGGACCTGAGGGCATTGAGGGACCGGTTGACGGTGGTGGGGGAGTTCAAGTGCCCCTGCTTGTTCTTGCTGTGCTCCAGCTTGTCCAGGTAAAGCAGGACGTCGCTGCGGCGCAGCTTCTCCAGGTCGGCGGGCGCGACTTGGCTGGGGCTTTTGGCTTGGGTCAGGCCTTCAGCAATCAGCCAGCTGAAAAAGCGGCGCATTTCGGTCAGGTACTGGTAGCTGGTGGTCAGGGAGTGCCGGGTTTCCAGCTGGTATTCCTTGACAAAGTCTGGCATCTGAGCCAGTTCCCGGTCAATCAGTGAAAGATATTTTTTGGTTTCCATATGTCTCCTTGCCGCTTACGCGGTGCTGATACTCACTTTCGATGACGCTCATCATTTCTTCGGCGCTTTCCTGGCAGCCGCCGGCCAGCCATTTCTTGAGGATGGCGGTAATGCCGGCCTTGAAAAAATCAGTGTGGTAGTCAATATACTTGTCGTCGAAGAACTGGTTGGCCAGCTTTTTGTCATAATAGACAATCTTGTAGTCCTGGTCAAAGCCCAGCTTAAAGTAGGTTCTGTAGAAGTCGGGCCGCTTCTTCACGTCAGTAAAGAGCTTTAAATAGTTTTCCCGCGAGTTGCCGCGCTTTTCGTGAAAAATGCTGGCGTAGTCCTTGACCATCCATTCGCGGATCTTGTCGACCAGGTCGTAAACGTCCAGGTAATTGGCATAAAAACTGCTCCGGTTCAAGCCAGCCAGCTTGCAGATCTCCGTCACTGAGATCCGGTTGACTTCCTTGCTTTGAACCAGCTGCAGGAAGGCCTGTTCAATTTTTTCCTGTGATTTCTTTCTTTTTTCTGTTTTAGGCATTGATTTTTCTCCGCAAAAAGGTCATAATCCAACAGAAATCATAAAATTGATGACTGCTTTTTATTCTCAGCTCCATTATACTAGTTATCAAATCAAGACAACAGCTGTTGGTTTGAGGAAATTGTTCAAACCATGATTTTTTAACCAAGGAGCAAGTCATGAAAAAAGAAACTTTGCAGGAAATTGTTTTGGGTACGGTTGGCGGCCTGGTCTTCGCGATGGGGATGTGCATGTGTCTCATTTCTGAATGGAATCTCTTCCAAAGCGGGGTGATTACCTCCGTGGTCGGCTTGGCCATCCTGCTCTTGATCATCCCGGTCTACAGAAAAACGCACCCGCGCAAGCCGCACGGCCCGGTCAACTGGGGCATCGTGCTTGCCTGGGTGATCGGCATTGCCGGAGCGCTGCTTATGGGCTTCGGCATGAGCCGGGTGATGCAGGGCAGCCCAAGCCAGAGCGACTTTTTCTTGGGCCTGGCCTGCGGGGTGGCCGGCATGATCGTCTGTGTGCTGGTCTACCCGGTCTACTCATATTTCAGCAATAAGAATTAGCTTGTTTAGTTAGGGATTGAAAGGACCGTAAACATGCAAGCCAAGCAAACAATTTACCGGATCTTTCATCCTAACAAGTGGCTGCTGGCCGTGATCTGCGTTTCAGCGACTGCCTTACTGAATGCCGTCTTCAGCTATAACCTGAAGCACACGCCCCTGGCTCAAGTGGCCTACTGGTACTCCCTGTACGCCTTGATCGTGTTCATCATTGCTTTTGTCAGGGGATGCCGGAAGCTGAGCCGGCTGGTCAAGGAAAAGAGCCGCCTCTACCGCTTCTACCAGGACAACATCCGCATCTTTCACAAGTACAGCCTGCTTGTCGGCTTCTCGGTCAACTTTGCTTACGGGCTGTTGAAGCTGGCAGCGGGCGTTTATTACAGTTCCTGGTGGTTCGTGACTCTGGCCGTGTATTATCTGCTCTTGTGCTCGATGAAGGTGACCTTGCTGAAAAATCTCAAGTCTCCGCTGAAAAAGCAGCTGCTCCGGCTGAAGCACGTCGGGCTGGCCCTTTTGGCCATGGACGTCGTTTTGGCTGGCATCATCATCCTGATTGTCAGCGCGCGGCAGGTCTTTTACTACTACGGCTATCTGATCTATTTGATGGCTCTTTATGACTTTTACCTGATCACCATGGCCTTCATCAACGTTTTCAAATACCGGCGGCATTCGGACGTGGTAGTTTTTGCCAGCAAGTGCATCAACTTGACGGTCGCGATGATTTCCATGATCTCTTTGGAAGTCGCCATGATCTATACTTTTGGCCACAACGACTCGAAGATGAAGACGGTCATGACCCTGTGCCTGGGTGTGGTGGTAGTCGTCGTCAATTCCATCATGGCCACTTCGCTGATCATCAAAGCCCAAAAGGGACTGAAAAAACAAGACTGACACGTAAGCCGCCTTGGACTCTTGAAGGAGCCGGGCGGCTTTTTGCATGCAGGAAAAAGCGCTAGAATTAAGGTGAAATTTATGGCAATGAAAGAGGCAAAAAATGGTGAAGTTTGTTTTGGCAGCCGACAGTTTTAAAGAAAGCTTGTCAGCCAAAGAGGCCTGCCGGGCAATGGTGGCCGGGATAAAGCGGGTCTTTCCGCTGGCCGAGACCGTCCAGGTGCCGATGGCGGACGGCGGGGAAGGGACGGTGGACGCCCTGCTTTCCTGTGAGCCTGGAGAGAAGGTCGAAAAGATGGTCACGGGGCCAGACGGCCGGAAAGTTGCCGCCAGCTACGGCCTGTTCCAAGGCGGCGAAAGCGCGGTAATCGAGATGGCCGCGGCCAGCGGTTTGGGCCTGGTTGACCAGGAGCAGCGCGATCCGCTGACGGCGACGACGTATGGAACAGGGGAGCTGGTCAAGGATGCCTTAAAGCGGGGCGTCAAGAAAATCATCGTCGGCCTTGGCGGCAGCGCGACCAACGATGGCGGGGCCGGGATGGCCCAGGCCCTGGGCGTCAGCTTTTCAGACGCAAGTGGCAAGGAACTGCCTTTTGGCGGCGGCAGTCTGGGCCGGCTGGCCAGAATTGATGCCAGCGGCCTGGATCCCCGCTTAAAGCAGGTTCAGATTGTTTTGGCCAGCGACGTGACCAACCCTTTGACCGGGCCGACTGGGGCTTCTAGAGTATTTGGCCCGCAAAAAGGGGCTGACGAAGCGATGGTTGAAGAACTGGACGGCAACCTGCGGCATTACGCGGCCGTGATCAAAGAGCAGGTCGGCAAAGACGTTGAAAAGCTGCCCGGCAGCGGTGCTGCTGGCGGCTTAGGGGCCGGCTTTTTAGCCTTCAGCTGCTGCCAGATGCGGCCTGGA
>NZ_BOCG01000244.1 GCF_016587775.1 Lactobacillus nasalidis
GGGATCACGGTGGCTCACCCTAACGGCGGCTGCAAGGAGCAGGTTGCCCCCAGCGCCTGGCAGAACTTGGCTACGTTGCCATTGCCTGCGATGCCCGCTACCAGGGGGCCAGCGGCGGGGAGCCGCGCTTGCGCGACTATCCGTCAAACCGGATTGAAGACGTCAGCGGGATGGTCGACTACCTGCTTTCCATGCCAAAGGTAGACCCGGCAAGAATCGGCTCGCTGGGGATCTGCGGCGGGGGCGGCTACACTTTGGCTGCCGCGCAGACCGACAAGCGAATCAAGTCGGTAGCTACTTTGTCCATGTTCAATTCGGGCCGGGTCCGCAGAAACGGTTTCCACGACGCTGACAAGGACGGAATTCAGAAGCGCCTGGCCAGAGCAGCCGAAGCCCGAAACAAGGAACTGCAGGGCGAGGTGGAGTACGAGGGCTTTTTGCCGCCGCACGAAAACGACGATGACCTGCGCAAGATCATGGAAACCATGCCGGAAAACACCCTTTACCGCGACGGCATTGAGTACTACGGCCTGACCCACCGGCACCCGAACGCGACCGGAAGCTACACGACCGCTTCATTCATGAAGCTGATGGCCTTCGACGTTGAAGACCGGATGGACCTGATCGACCAGCCGCTCTTGATGATTGCCGGGGAAAAAGCGGACACGCTTTACATGTCACGGGATGCTTTCGCCAAGGCAACGGGCACCGAAAACAAGGAACTGTTCCTGATCCCGGGTGCCAGCCACATCCGCACTTACTGGGTGCCGGAATACGTGGACGCTGCCGTGGGCAAACTGGGCGAATTCTTCGCCGCAAATCTGTAAATCATTGAAATTAGAATTTTGACTCAAAAAATATCTGCCACGAGCCGCTGCTTTAAAAAATAAGCAGCGGCTTTTTTGTATAGGCAAAAAGCAGGATCATTTCCTAAACATAATAACTTTAGCCAAAAAATTATATTTACCCTATTAGCTTTATCTAATATATTTTGCTGCTTGCCTATAACGGGCTGCTGCAAGAGCTTGTTAAGACTTGACTTATGAAATAACAAATGGCTAAAGCCTTTTCGAAAGGAGCCAGATTTAAAAATGCTTGTTTTTTAATAAGTTTAAACTAATTAGAAAAAGTCCAAAAAATCAGCTTTACACGCTTACATCTTCGGAAGTATCAAGCTTTCATGCTATTGGGCTGCTAAAAGCGCTCGAAAGCTTGATAAATCAACGCTTATAGAATTTCATAGACAGACAGAAAACAGCCAGATTTTTCTTGCCTCTTTCTAAATAAGTAAAAAGTAATATTACTCGGTGAAAAAATATCGCTTTTTGGGCAAAAAGCGGCTATAATTCTAGTTGAGAGATAAGAGATAACTAATAGCAGAGATTGAGCGGACATAGGTGATCTATTATGAGAAAGCAAATCACAGTTTTAGCAGCAATGGCAGCCCTCCTGGGGCTGGCAACCGTATCTCCAAAGCCGGTTTATGCTAAGACGGCCACTAAGAAAGTTACCCGGACCATCAAGGTTTACAAGCCTGGCAAGTACACCACGGTCAAGGAAACCGCCACTCTGAAGAAGAAGAGCGGCAAGTGGACCAGCTCAAGCTGGAAAGCTTACAAGACGCCGACGGTTTCCGGCTACAAGGCCAGCACCACGCTGGTCAAGGCAGCCAAGGTGACTTACAAGACCAAGAACAAGACGGTTAAAGTCACCTACACTGCCAGCAAGACGGCAGCCGTTAAAGCAACGGCCAGCACCGACAGCAACAGCCGCCTGCGTCAGGCAGCCCTGAGCGTTGTCAACAAGTTCCGTGCCAAGGCCGGCGTCAAGGCTGTCAAGATGAGCTCCAAGTACAATGCAATTCTTGACAAGCGGGCTACCGCCAAGGCTAAGCAGTACGTAACTACCGGGACTTACGACCACTCTGGCTACTCTTCTCTGCCGACGTACCTCAACACTTACCCGATCGTCAACGGCAAGATCATCTACCACGGCGGCGAAACCCTGCACGCTTGCTACTACAACGCGCAGAACACCGATACGACCACGGAAATGGCTTCCTGCATCACCAGTACCTTCACGGAAAACATGCAGGCTGAAAAGGACGACTACGAAGCAATCGTCGTCAAGAAGACCAGAAAGAACATCACCAACATCAGCGGCACTTACGAACACTACACGATGATGGTCGACTCTGGCAACCACACGGTCTACATCGGGGTAGGTCACTACGGCAGCGGCAACAACGCAATGGTCTGCGTCGTAATCGAATACCACGCTTAATCAAGATCACCTGAAATTAATCTTTGCAAGTAAAAAAAGAGGAAGCTCACTTGAGCTTCCTCTTTTTGTTGTGCATAAGTTTTGATCTTGGCTTACTTTTTCTCGAAGTACTGCTCCTTGTTGACCTTGAAGTACTTCTCGTAGTCCTTGTAGTAGTTGTGGTACATGTGCTTCATCAAAAGCCAGCGCTTGACGTTCATGTCCGGCTTGTAAAAGACCGTGGTGCCGACTCTGCCGGCTTCTAAAAGCGCCAGGGCTTCCTTTTTGGCCAGGGAGTCGACGGCGTATTGCTTAAAAATCTTGGCCGGCACGCCCAGCCACAGGCGGTGCTTGGCCGGGTCCTGGTTGCCGTAGACGACTGGCCGGTCCTTTAAGGAGTCTTCCACATAGTCTTCCACATACCACTTGGCCAGGTTGTAGCCGTTCAAGGTGACGTAGAAGCTGGAGCGGCCCTGGCGGAGGTTGATCTCAAAGAACTTGTAGACACCGTCGCGGACGTCGTACTTGATGTCGAAGTTGGCCATGCCCGTGTAGTTGATCTTTTCCAAAAAGGCCTGCACGGTCTGGTAGAGCTTTTCGTCATAGTCAGGCGCGATCACCATGTAGTTGCCGATGGCAATCGGGTCCGGGTCTTCCAGAAGCGGGTGGCCCAGGCACATCATCTTGACCTTGTGGTTCTTGTCCACATAAGCGTTCAAGACCCGCATGTTGGAGTCATCGCCCGGGATGAAGTCCTGCAGGATCAAGTCGGCCTTGTAGCCGTTGGTGTAGATCTTGCCCACGATGTCCTTGAATTCGGCCAGGTCCTTGATGACAAAAGCCTTCTTGCGGCCTTCAAACTGCACGTCCAGCCAGGAAACCGGGTCTTCTGGCTTTAAAGCGACTGGGAAGGAGAAGGGCACGTTGGCATAAGAGCCATCCTTGTAGTCGGCTGCCGTGATGATCTTGGTCTTCGGGTAAGGCAGGCCGTATTCCTCACAGACCTCGTAGAAGCCTTCCTTGGAGATCAGCTTTTTCAAAAGGCTGTAGTCGATATAAGGCACGATGAAGGCTTCTTCCAGCTCCTGCTTGTGCTTGGCCAAAAGCTCGGAATAACCGTCCCCGCAGGAGATCAGAATCACCGGCTCCGGGTGCTCCTTGTATTCCTTGATCTTCTCGCGCATGACCTTGATGAATTCCGGGTCTTCGGTAAAGCCAGGGTGGACCTCAATGTTCACGATCTTGGAATAGCGGGTCGGCGCCAGAGTCGAGGCGCCCCAGGCCTGGACCTTGATGCCGTATGCCTCGTGGAAAGACCGCGCCATCCCGTAGACGTTGATGTCGCTGCCTAAAAGAATCGGTGTGAATTGTTGCATGATTGTTGCCAGATTTCTATATGGATTGTGATTTTTGGATAAAAAAAGTCCCTACCTATGTTAGCACGTTTAGGCAGGAACGGAAGTGTTTGCTTATGACTTTTCGCTGATCCGGTAGCGGATGGCCTTGGCCTTGCCCCGTTTGAGGATCAGGCCGCTGTTTTCCATCTGCCGCAAAAGCCGGGTCGCCGTGGCTGGACTGACGCCGAGCAGGTCCTCAATGTCGCTTCTGATGAATTCGCCATGTTCCTTGGCAAAGGCCAATACGGCTTCTTCATTGCCGGTCTTTTGGCGGACTGGCTTGGCCTTGGACACTGGGGCTTTGACGGCAGCCTTTTTAACCGGCTTAGGGGCCGGCTTTGGCGCGGCCTCGTAGCGGGGCAGAACCACCTTGAAAGAGCTGGGAGCAGCCAAAATCTGCGGCTGCAGGCGGCTGCCCTTGTAGGCGCTCTTGATTCTGGCCAGGCCGGTGCCGTAGGATTCCACCAGCTTCAGCTGGTAAAAGAGGTCAGCCAGGCGCTTGTTGCGGCAGACCGACAGGCCCAGCTGGATGTCTTCCAAAGTAATCCCGGGCATGAGGCCGCCGAAAGAGATGAATTCCACCCGGTCTGTGTATAAGTTGATCAAGCTGCTGGACGGACTCGCGTAGTCCCTGTGGATAATCGCGTTCATGAGGGCTTCTCTGAGGGCCTGCTTGGGGTAGGCCGGCCGGTCTTCCCGGTAAAGTCCCTTGATCTGGCTTTCCACCGGATCGTGTCTTTCCAAAAAAGCGTAGACCTGCTGGTACTGGGAGGCCAGCGACCCGGTGAACTCCTGCCGGTCCAGGAACTCGTCCTGGTCAGTCCCTTTAAAAACGGCGCACTTGATCGTGTAGGGGCACTGGTCGGAGACAAGCAGGTCAAAATTGCTGAACTGGAGAATGCCGAACTGGGTTGACGGCGGCGTGAAGGCCAAACCCTGCTGGTCAAAGAGCTGCTTCAGAGAGTTGAAGGTCAGATCCTGCCGGGGCGAGAGCTGGTTTTCGAAAGTGTTGGAATTGTCTGGCGTAAGCATGGCGGGCCTCCTTTTTGCCGGTTTTCAATCTAATCATATTTTAGCGAATCACGTCAATCTCGTCAATGACGTGATGCGATTTGATTTGATTCGATTGACTTGATTTGATTCCCGGGCAAAAAGAAAAGCGCCCTGAGGCGCTTGACTTAACGGCTTGTCTGCCTTTTTTCCTGGTGCTTGGCGTAGAAATAGTGGGCGATGTAGCAGCAGATCACGAAAGGAATCGTCGCGTACAGGGCCACCCTTTGCGCCGGGTCGAACCAGATCAAAAGGCAGGAGGCCAGGCTGGCGATGAAGGCAAACCACGGCGTGAACGGGTACAGGGGCGTCTTGAACTTGAGCTCCTCAGGCGCGTGGCCTTCCTTGATCCAGTTCTGCCGGAACTTCAATTCGCACAGGGCGATCGCCATCCAGACGAAGACGACCGCCAGGCCGGAAATGGAAACCAGGACCAGGTAGATCGTGTCGGCCGCGTAGACGCTGGTGAGCAGGGAAAGGATCCCGCCCAGCATGCTGACGAGCAGGGAAACGGCCGGGATGCCCCGCTTGTTGGTCTTGGCAAAAGTCACGGGAATCGTGCCTTCGTTGCCCAGGGACCAGAGCATTCTGGTGGAGGCGTAGAGGCCGGAGTTGCCGGCGGAGATGATGGCGGTCAAAACCACGAAGTTCATCAAGTCGCTGGCGAAAGGAATCCCCATCATGTTAAAGACGTGGACGAAGGGACTTTCGGTGACGCCGGCCTGCTTGTAAGGGATCAAGCAGGCCATGATGAAGATGGAGCCGATGAAGAAGATGATCAGCCGCCACAAGGTCGTGTGGATGGCCTTGGGCAGGGTCTTTTCCGGTTCCTTGGCTTCCCCGGCGGTGATGCCGATCAGCTCCGTTCCGGAAAAGGCGAAGTTGACCGTGAGCATGGTGGTGAAGACCCCGCCAAAGCCGGTCGGAAACCAGCCGTCCTTGGTCAGGTTGCTCAAGCCGGGCGCCCCCTGGCTGCCCTTGAGCGGGATGACGCCGATGACGGCCAGGGCGCCTAAAACGATAAAGGCTACGATCGCCGTAACCTTGACGGCCGCGAACCAGAACTCGCTTTCGGCAAAAATCTTGACCGAGAAGAAGTTGGAGAGGAAAATCAGAATCATGAAAGCCAGGCTCCAGATCCAGACGGGCACGCCCGGAAACCAGTGGCGCATGATGATCCCCGCGGCCGTAAACTCGCTGCCCAGGGCGATCGTCCAGGTCAGCCAGTAGAGGATGGCAACCGTGAAGCCGGTGGCCGGGCTGAGCAGGTTTTTGGCATAAACGTGGAAGGAACCCGTGTAGGGCATGGCCACTGACAATTCACCCAGACAGAGCATGACGGCGTAAACCAGGATCGCCCCGAAGAAGTAGGCGATGATGGTGCCGATCGGGCCGGCTTGACTGATCGTGTAGCCCGAGCTTAAGAAGAGACCCGTGCCGATGACCCCGCCCAGGGAGATCATCTGGATGTGTCTGGCTTCCATTTTGCGCTCGAGGTGGTCGACTTTTTCTTTTTGAGCCATAAAAATACCTCTTTAAAACAGATTAAGCTTTTATTAAAATAGACAGTAACATGATAGCACAAGACGGAGGAAAAAATGATGACAGATTTACAGACGCTTCTGGCTCAAGGCCCGGTGACTCTGGACGGGTCTATGTCCACCCCCTTGGAAGCCTGGGGCGAGGACACCAATTCCGACCTGTGGACGGCGCGGGCCCTGCAGGACAACCCCGACCTGGTCTACCGGGTCCACCAGGAGTACTTTGAGGCCGGCGCCCGGATCGCGATCACCGACAGCTACCAGGCCAGCCTGCAGGCTTTTTCCAGGCACGGCTTAAGCGAGGAGCAGGCGCGGGCCTTGATCAGAAAGTCGGCTGCCGTG
>NZ_BOCG01000245.1 GCF_016587775.1 Lactobacillus nasalidis
CAGACAAAACAGGCAAAGCTACCGCGGTTGACGTCAATGTTGGTCACTTTGATTACACGGGAGGCCGGGTGAACGTACTGCCTAAGAAGCTTGATAGAATTTATAAAAAAATCAAGCACTATCAAAGGCAGCTTGCCAAAAAGCAAGTCAAAAATGGAGAAGCTGCTTGCGAAAGCAAGAACTACTTGAAGACGAAAGCCAAGCTTCAAGCTTGCTATCGCAAAGC
>NZ_BOCG01000246.1 GCF_016587775.1 Lactobacillus nasalidis
CATCTGCACCATTGGTGAATTTGGACATTACATAGACAAGACAAGACAAGACAAGACAAGACAAGACAAGACAAGACAAGACAAGACAAGACAAGACAAGACAAGACAAGACAAGACAAGACAAGACAAGACAAGACAAGACAAGACAAGACAAGACAAGACAAGACAAGACAAAGTAAAAATTCAGCACCAGGACCGGTGCTGAATTTTTACTTTTTAATTAAACTTCCGCGGCAATCATCAAACCGCCAGCTTCAGCGTAGAAGCTGCACAGGGCCCGGCAGGATCCCAGGTCAACCTTGGCCGCCGGCGCCAGTTTCCTTATCTGGTCATGCAGCTCGGTCGCGCTGGCCAGGTTGTCGACATGGTCGATCTTGACCCGGCCGCCCCGGTAGCCCTTTTCTTCCAGGGCCTTGACCACGGCCGCCAGAGTCTTCTTTTCCCCTCTGGCCTTGCCCAGCGGCTTGATCAAGCCGTTCTCAGCCCAGCCATAGACCCAGATCTTCAGCATCCCCGCGATTTTCGCGACCGTCGGGTTGACCCGGCCGTTGTTGGCCAGGTTGGTCATCGACTTCAAGGCAAAAAAGAGGCGGACATGGTTTTCCAGGTAGTCGGTCACGGTTTCGACCACTTCCGCGAACTGCATCCCCTGGTCCTTCAAAGCCGCGATTTTCTCCGCCGCCAGGCACTGCGCCGGTCCCGCGCTCCGGCTGTCAAAGACGTGAATCAGGCAGTCGGGGTGCTCTTCCTGGTAGATTTTCGCTGCCTGCACCGCCGAGTTGCAGCTGCCGGACAGAGCGGCGGAAATCGTCAGAACGTAGATCTCGCTGCCGCCGGCGTACGCCTCAAGCCAGGCCGCGATGCCCGGGCAGGCGGATGAAGCCGCGATCCCGGCCCTGG
>NZ_BOCG01000247.1 GCF_016587775.1 Lactobacillus nasalidis
AAAGCTGGTGAATTAAATGGCTGAACAGGCAGAAGAAGTACCGTCTAAATTAATTCAGACAAGAGTCTATGAACTACATCCAAACAAGACTATGAGAAGAGTTTTGGATGAAGCTTGTGACTATCGCCGCTATTGCTGGAATCAAGGCCTTGCCTTGTGGAATAAAATGTACAAGGCAAGGCAAGCACTTAAATCTTCTTTGGCCTCCGACCCCAAAAAGCTGACCGAAGAGCAGAAAGCACTGCTTAAAGAAAAGCCTTCGCCGAGTGAACGAAGAGTTCGTAATATGTTA
>NZ_BOCG01000248.1 GCF_016587775.1 Lactobacillus nasalidis
GATAGAGCCGACAGTGACGGTAGTCGTCTGGCTCTTGGCCGTCTGCCGGGAAGAAGTCAGGTGCAGGGCGAAGAAAGCGGCAATGATGACGACGAGGGCGATGACGGCGGCGATGAGCCGCTGCTGCTTTTTCTTTCTTCTCATGATTCTTGCTCCTAAAAATTAAAAACTAGTCTTCAACCACGTGCCGGTTGAACGGGTCGTCGCTGATGCCCTTCTTCAGGATGTCGTTGCACCATTCCTTAGCGCTGAAGAGGGAGTGGTCGCGGTAGTTGCCGCAGCTTTCGATGGTGGTGCCAGGCACGTCTTCCCAAGTGATGTCGTCTCTGATGGCCTTGAGGGAGTCGCGCAGGGCCTTGGCCACTTCAGTCGTGGTGTGTTCGCCCCAGGTAATCAAGTGGAAGCCCGTCCGGCAGCCGAATGGGGAACAGTCGATGACGCCGTCCAAGCGGTCGCGCAAAAGGCTGGCCAGAAGGTGTTCGATGGTGTGCAGGCCGCCAGTTGGGATGGCGTTTTCGTTAGGCTGCACCAGGCGGAGGTCGAAGTTGGAGATCTTGTCGCCCTTAGGGCCTTCTTCAACGGTGATCAGGCGGACGTAAGGTGCCTTAACTTTAGTGTGATCCAATTCAAAACTTTCTACTTTAGCCATGATGATAATCTCCTTTTTTCTAAAAAATACTGGTTAACTAAATTACTTGAAAAAACGTGACAAAAAAAGTCCCTGAACGAAAATGCTTTCGCTCAGGGACGTATTAGCGTGTTACCACCCATCTTCACGGCCAAAAGAGGCCGCCTTTAAGTACGCTCCGCTTGGGCGGAGTTATACTCGGGCGCGGTATCGGGCGCCTCCCGCGGGAAGCTTGCCGGAGCTCGCCTCCCGTATGACTCAAAGACCATGTTCGCCGGGGCCTCTTCAGCGCTTTTCAGCCACCGCGCCTCTCTGAAAGAAGATTTGACCGACTACTTATCTTTTCCTTGTCAACGTGCTTTTCATTTTTTAATCATAATATAATAACGATAGCCGCTTGTCAACCTTTCGCGGCAAAAATTGTCCGAGCCGGCTAATCGTCTTGTTTTTGCTTGCCGGAATTAAATTTCCGGTCCCGCAGATAGTCGGCAATCGTCGCGCCAATGAAGATCAAGTCAAAAGGGCCTAGAAGGGCTAGGCCGGCGATGTTCAACATGCTATAAGCAGCCGCGTTGGTAACTACGATAATTCCGATAGGAATCAGCATGTTCCAGTAGCCAATCCGGTAACGGAAGAAGTTTCTAATTTCTTGCAGCTTTGGCGCGAAAGGGACAGCCAAAATAAAGCCCAGAAGCAGCCCAGACGTGAAGATGCTGATTGACAAACTGTTTGGAACCATGATAATGCCTCAAAAATTTACTTTCCTAGAAAACAACAAATACAGTATTAATACCTGGAATTATAGTTCTGTTTCTAATGGCACACAAGTGGAAATTATCCAAGCCGGCTAATCGCCTTGGCCCTGCTTTGCTTCTTCCTCGCGCTTGATCTTGAGGACTAAGGGGGTCAGTTTGATTACCAGGAACTTGGCAAAGTAGTAGGCGATCACGAAGAAGATGATGATGCCAACCAGTTGGGCAAGCAAGACTGGCCAGATGTTGTAAGTTACCTCAGCTAAAATCATTTTTTCTCACTCCATTTCAAAAAACATGCTTTTCACTTTTGACGTCAAGATAATTATAACTCTATATGTTAATTATGTATAAGTTTTTTACACTACTTGCTTAGAGTAAAGAAAAAACCGCCAGCCGAGGTTAAATACCAACGGCTGGCGGTTATTAATTTTTAGCCCAAACGGTTGAGGAGCTGCTTCAAGAAGTCCTCAGCACTGCCGACGTAG
>NZ_BOCG01000249.1 GCF_016587775.1 Lactobacillus nasalidis
CCAGGGCCTGGCTGGCTGCCGGAGCGGCAGCTGCCTGCGCCTTAAGCTGCTTTTGAGCTGCCTGCAGCTTTTGCTTGGCGGCCGTCATTTTTTCTTCCTGGTCTTTCAGCTGGCTGACTGAGCTGTTGTAGCGCTTCTTGCCGTGCTTCTTGAGCTGCTTTTTCAGCTGGTCCTCTTTGTCAGACACGTAGGACCGGTACTTGCTGGAGTAAGCGTACATGCTGGCCGTTTTCTTGTAGCGCACGCGCGCAACAGCATAGGGGGCGTTTTTCTTGAAGGCGGACTTGGTCACTTCAGCCACGCCGTCAAGCTGGCCGTCGCCGACCGTGGTCTGGCCGATGTCGGAGCGGTCGATGCTTTCGCTTGACCGGATGAAGCCGGTGATTTTGAACTTCTTTTCTTTCAAGTTGCCCGGCGTCTTCAAGCTAATCGTCTGCCCCAGCTTGTATTTGCCTTTCAGCAGGTAGCTGAGGGCAATTTCGTTATTCTTTTCAGGGTGCCGGCCGCTGACTATCTGGCTGGCGGAAACTTGAGAACTCAAAGAGTAGATTCTGATGTTGGTTTTGCTGCCGGAAACCGTGCTGTCCTGCAGGTAGCCGAAGGACACCTCTTTGACGCCGGCTTGGTTTTTAATGATGGTCCGGTCGGTTTTGTCCAGGCCGTAGTTGGAACTGACGGTCACATCGGCCAGTTTGTATTTTTCAAAAAAGCTGGTCGCGGTCTGCCGCATGTCCGGCCCGGTCATCTTCAAGCCGATGAGGGCAAAGGCGCTGACGGCCATCAAAAGCAGAATGGCGATCCAGCGGCCAAAAGAGTGGGTGATGGCCTGGCGGGCATCTTTCCAAAGCATTTTCTTTTTCATGATGATCACCACTCAATCGAGGAAATATCAGCCGGATGGTCGTTTCTTTCCTGCTTGACGATCTGCCCGTCGTGGATGTGCAGGACCTGGTTGCCGATTGGGGCCAGGGCGCTGTTGTGAGTGACGATGACAACGGTTGACCCATGCACCGTGCTCATTTCCTGCAGGATCTTGAGGACCTGCTTGCCAGTCTGGTAGTCCAGAGCCCCGGTTGGCTCATCGCACAAGAGCAGGGCCGGCTTTTTGGCCACGGCCCGGGCAATTGCCACCCGCTGCTGCTCACCGCCGGAGAGCTGGGCTGGGAAGTTGTTGACGCGCTTGTCAAGGCCGACGGCGCTCAAGGCTGCGACCGGGTCCATGGCGTCTTTGACGATTTCAGAAGCCAGTTCAACGTTTTCCTTGGCCGTCAGGTTCGGAATCAAGTTGTAGAACTGGAAGACAAAGCCGACGTTGGTCCGCCGGTAGGCTGTCAGCTGCTTGGCGTTGTAGCCGGCGATGTTTTGGCCGTTGACGATGACGTCCCCGCTGGTGTTGCTGTCCATCCCGCCCAGGATGTTCAGCAAAGTCGACTTGCCGGCCCCGGAGCTGCCCAAGATGATGACCAGCTCGCCTTTCTCGATTTCAAAATTGATGTCCCGGTTGGCGTAAACCGTCGTATCTCCGGATTGATAAGTTTTCGTATTATGCTTCACTTCAATGAGAGCCATAATTTTCCTCCTTTTCGGATGTGTTCGACTAGTAGTTTACAAAAAAATCGGCTAAAATTAATGAGCAAAAATAGACAATCTGTTGATTTAAGAAAAAATATCAGCCAGAAGCACCGGGATAGGCAGCCAAAAGCTGCAGGCAGCCTGACCAGCCAGTTTCGGTTTGCTTTCTAACAATATTTTAGCATTTGCAGTCCGTTTGTAGTCAGCAAAAGAGCTTACTGCAGCAAGAACTTAAGCGCTTGCAAAAGGACGCTGGAAAGTGTGAGACAAATGACGAAAAAAAGCAGAAAAACGGCCAGCAAGGCCAAGATTCGCCAGGCCCTGATCGATCTGGTCCCGGTAACCGGCTTTCAGCAGTTGACCGTCAGCCAGCTCTGCCAAAAGGCTGGAATCAACCGGGGGACCTTTTACCTGAATTATCTGGACAAGGATGATCTGTTGCGGCAAACAGAAAGCGACTTTTTCGCCGGCGTTCAAAAAATTCTGGGGAAAAATGAAGCAGCCAGCAGCAAAGAGCTCTTTTCAAAAGCAGCCATCTTGGAATTGATCGTCTATATCAAGCAAAACGAGGCCCTGGTCACGGTCTTTTTCAAAAGCGACCTGGCCGCGCGGACGGAATACCGCCTGCAGGAGATCATGACCGAAGTTTTCAGCAGCCGCCATGCCAATCTGACTAATCCGGCAATCAAGCAACCCTATGCCAGCCGCCTGGTTTTTGGAGGCCTGGCGACGATCTTTACCTTATGGGTCCAGCGGGGGATGCGGGAGAGCCCGGAAGAGATCAGCCGGATTTTAGACCAGTACCGGCGGCTGTCGCCAGAAGAAATCATCAAGTAGAAAGCAAAAAAGCGCAAGAGGGCATTTCTGCCTTCTTGCGCTTTACGGCTTTCGCCGGTTAAATTTCGTTGATGCCGATCCGGTCCATCTTCAAGTCGCGGACGGCCAGTTCTTCCTTGCTTTCGCCGACGCCGACCCCGCAGACTGGAATGAAGCCATCCGGCAGGTTGAGCTTCATCAGCGTTTCCGGGTGAGCGTCCAGGGCAGCGGCCGCGCCAAAGAGGTAGCAGGCACCCAGGCCCTTGTTTTCAGCTGCCATGACCATGTTGTGGGCGATAATCCCGGCACTGGCGTAGGCGGATTCTTTCCGGTTCTTGGCCGAAACCAGGATCACGGTTGGCACCCCGTAAAGCGGGTGTGATTCCAAGTCGCCAGCCATCATGGCTGCTTCCTGGTCGATTTCCTTCAGGATCTTCGGATCGGTGACGACCGTCAGCTGGTAGTTTTCATATGAGCCGCGGGCTACTGGAGCAAGTTCAGCAGCTTCGATGATCTTCTTGAGCTGCTTCTTGTCGGCAGCTTTGCCCGTATAAGTCCGGACTGATTTGCGTGTTTTCAACAATTTCGTAAACTTCATGGATATAATCCTCCCTAATTCAGTCTAACAAAATACATGTCTGTCGGTTCTTTAGCTAAATTATACCGCAATCATTTCCGAAAACGTTTGAAAATGTCACTTGATCTTTAATAGTTAAAAAAACAGCCGTTTTTTCTTAAAAATGCTTGACTTGACCGGCAAAACTCTTTATAGTTAAGGAAACATATGAAGGACCTTTAAATTTAGTCCCGTGAGGCTAAGAAGGTAGCTCAATTTACAGACATAACTGCTCCAGGCGGCGATGAAAATTCGGATGCCAGGAGAAGAAGGCCGTGCGGCAGGAATGCGGCGGCTGAGCATCAAGTAGACTTTGAGAGACCATTTTAGACACGGCGGCTGAGTGTTTAAAATGGTC
>NZ_BOCG01000250.1 GCF_016587775.1 Lactobacillus nasalidis
CAAATAAGCTTGCCGCATTTTAAAAGCCAGACGACTAAGTCGTCTGGCTTTTTGTTTTGTCTTTAATTTTAGCTGATCAGCGCAGGTTTTCGGCGATCTCATGCAGCTTTTTCAAACGGTGGTTGACGCCGGACTTGGAAATCGGGCCGTCAGGAACCTGCTGGGCCAGCTCCTTGAGCGACAATTCCGGATGCTGCAGGCGGAAGCGGGCCAGGCTGGCCAGCTTCTCTGGCAGGGATTCCAGCCCCTGCTTCTGCTCAATCAGCTCGATGTCTTCCACCTGCTTGGCCGCCGCGCTGGCCGTCTTGCGCAGGTTGGCCGTGTCGCAGTTGACCAAGCGGTTGACGGAATTGCGCATGTCGCGCATGATCCGCAAATCCTCAAAGGCCAGCATGGCGTTGACGGCTCCGACCACATGCAGAAAGTCGCCAATCTTCTCGGCTTCTTTCAAATAGACGATGCAGCCGCTGCGGCGGGCGGTCACTTTGGCATTGAGGTCGAAATACTTGTTCATGATTTCCTGCAAGTCCCGGCAGTGGTTGGCATAAGTGCAGTAGATTTCCAGGTGGTAGCGGCTGGTCTCGGGATTGTTGACGCTGCCGCTGGCCAGAAAAGCCCCGCGCAGATAAGACATCGACCGCTGCTCGGAATGCTTGATCTTGTCCGGCACGCCCGTGATAAAGCCTTTTTCTGGCGAATAGATCTCCAGATCGGCCATGATCTCGCTCACCATCTGGGCCACTCTGACCAGGTACTGGTGGTTCTTCTTCAGTTTCATTTTCCGCGTGACGATCAGCTGCGGCTCAAAGCCGTAGGCGGTTTTGATCAGGGAGAAAATCCGCCGGGCAATCGCCGGGTTTTCCGTCACGATATCCAGGCTCATCTGCCCGTCGTGCCGGCTCAAGACCGCGTTCATCCGCAGGAAAGCCGCCAGTTCCGCCTTGGCGTGCTCCGGATGGACTTCGATTGAAGTCAGCTCTTTTTTGACATCACTGGCATAGCTTGCCATTAACTTCCTACTTTCTCTTAAACATTTCCTGCAAGGCCAGGTCGATGATTTCCCGGGCAACCTTGTCGCCGTCGTGGAAGACCAGGCCGCTGCGCTGGTCGATGAAATCATCCGTGATTACCCGGCAGTTCTGCGCCTGCAGGCCGGCAAAATCATTGGTGACCGGCTTCAGGTATTCGTCGTAATCTTCTGGATGGAACTTGGTCATGTCGATCTGGGCGCCGTTGACCAAGGCCGTGTCGATATAGTTGCCGCCCAGGTGCGTGTTGATGATGCGGACGTGGTCGGCATCGCTGAGCCCTACCGTTTCCCCGGCCTGGGTCATGATATTGCAGACATAGACGACCTCAGCCTTGGTCTCGCGAATGGCCTGGCCAACGTTCGGGATCATCAGGTTCGGCAAGATCGAGGTGAACAGGGACCCTGGCCCCAGCACGATCGCATCCGCCTGCATGATGGCGTCAACCATCGGGCTCGGGGCCGCCGGCTCGCCGTCATCGGCCGTCACCCAGACTCGCTTGATCTGCCGGTGCTGGCTGGTGATCTCCACTTCCCCCTTGCTGACCGTGCCATCCATGAACTCCGCGTTCAAAGTCAAGGGCTCGTTGGCCGAAGGATAAACGTGGCCGTCAATTTTCATCATAGCCGACAGGGTCTGCACCGCGTCAAAAATGTTGCCCTGCATCTCGCTTAAGGCGGCGATGATCAAATTGCCGATCGCGTGCCCGGAGAAAAAAGAATCCTTGGAGTCAAACCGGTACTGGAAGATCTTCTTTTCTTCTTCCGGCAGGTCGCTCAAAGACGCCAGAACGTTCCGGATGTCGCCCGGGGGCACGACGTTGATGTAGTTTCTGATGACTCCAGAGGAGCCGCCGTCATCTGAGACGGTCACGATCGCCGTGATCTCCGCGTCCTGCTTTTTCAAGGCGTTCAGGATCACGGGCAAGCCGGTGCCGCCGCCGATAACGACCACCCGGGGCCGCCGGCGCTTGATGATGCGAATGATTTTGTT
>NZ_BOCG01000251.1 GCF_016587775.1 Lactobacillus nasalidis
GCCCCAGCTGAGTCAAACCGACTCGGCTGGGGCTTTTTTGTTTTCAGAAAGGATAAATATGAAGCGATATCAAGCCTTAGTTTGAAATTTATCGGCCAAGAGCCGGAATAACACAGGTAAAAGTAGATTTTTTAACTAAGGAAAACAATCATGAAAAAACAAATTGGTTTTAAAGAAGCAGTCACTATTCTTGTCTTGATGCTGGTCATCCTCGGCTGGAGCGTCATCGGTTTCGGCCTTTCACCGCAGATCCCAGTTTTGACCGTCATCGCCCTGCTCATCTTCTGGCTTGAAATCCGCCGCTTTGACTGGGAAGACGTCATGAAAGGGATCAGCCAGGGGATTTCCACGGCGATCGTGCCGATCTTTATCTTCCTTTTAATTGGGACTTTGATCGCGGTCTGGATTCAGGCCGGCATCATCCCTTCCTTGATGGTCCTGGGCTTCCACATGATCAGCAGCCACTTCTTCGTTCCGTCGGTCTTTTTGGTCTGCTCCCTGGTCGGCCTGGCCATCGGGTCCGGCTTTACGACGGTTTCAACGGTCGGTATCGCCCTCTTCGGGATGGGCAGCACCCTGGGCATCAACCCGGCGCTGACGGCCGGGGCCATCATCTCCGGCGCCGTCTTCGGCGACAAGATGTCTCCCCTGTCCGACTCAACCAACCTGGCTTCCGCCGTGGCTGAGGACGACCTGTTTGACCACATCAAGAACATGATGTGGTCCACGATCCCGGCCTTCATCGGCTCTTTGATCTTTTTCTTCGTGCTCGGGCAAAGCAACAAGGCCACTTCGATGTCCGGAATCGCGGCCGTAGAAAGCAGCCTGCGCCAGCACTTCTCGGTTTCCTTCTGGGCTGCCCTGCCGCTGGTTTTGATGTTCGTCTGCGCCTGGAAAAAAGTCCCGGCCATTCAGACCCTGTTTGCCAACATTTTCCTGTCCGTTGCCATGATCTTCATCCAGAATCCGGGCTTCAAGGTCCAGAAGCTGGCTACTTTGATTGAATCCGGCTACGTCTCAAACTCCGGCAACAAGACCGTTGACACGCTTTTGACCCGCGGAGGAATCTCCAGCATGATGAGCACTGTTTCCCTGATCATCATGACCCTGGCTCTGGGCGGGATCCTGATGCACCTGGGCATCATCGACAGCGCCATGCAGCCGCTGGTCAAGCGCCTGCAAAAGCCGGGCAAGCTGATCCTGGCCACCATCCTGGCCGGCATCGGGATCAATCTCTTCGTCGGCGAACAGTACCTGTCAGTCATCCTGCCAGCCAACGCCTTTAAGCCGGCCTACAAGCGGATCGGCCTTGACCCGCTGGCCCTCAGCCGGGTCCTGGAAGACGGCGGCAGCGTCATCAACTACCTGATTCCTTGGGGGGTGGCGGGTTCCTTCGTCGCCGCAGCCCTGGGCGTGCCGGTTCTGGACTTCCTGCCCTTCACCATGTTCAGCCTCTTGTCGCCAGTCTTCTCCATCCTCAGCGGTTTTACCGGGATTGGCTTAAAGTGGAAAAAAGCAGACTAAGAAAGATTTTTTCAAGCCAAAAAAACGCGCCCATTCGGGCGCGTTTTTGCATAGATGGAAACTGTTTCTGACCTTAATCAGCTATTGGCTTAAAGTTCATCGCTTTCTTGAATTCAGTCAACAGCGAAGTTTGGAAGCCGCGCGGGATTGCCAGCTCATCCATTTCATTTTTATCGAGCTGGTAGCGGATGCTGTCCTCATCACCAGACAGGACCTTGTCAATCCACTGCGGTTCCCGGATCAGTTCGCGGCCCAGGACCGCGAAGCTGGCCCCTTGATTTAAGGCGTCGTCTGCCTCTTCCGGACGGGCGATTGAGCCAACTACCAAAAGAGGCAGGCGGCCAGCCAGGATCTTGAGGATCTTTTGATTGAGCATTTCATGGTCATCCTTGTTGTTCAGCGAGGTCCGCTTGTAGCTGCCCATGGAAACGTGGAGATAGTCGAGCGGCTGGTCAGCCAGCACGTCGACAAACTTCAAGGTGTCCTCGATCCGGATGCCTGGTTCTTCAATTTCTTCTGGTGACAGGCGGTAGCCCAGGATGAAGTCGTCCTTGCCAAATTGGTCAATTGCTTTTCTAGCCTCCTTGATGACGGCCAGCGGGAAAGCCATCCGCTTCTCAAGGCTGCCGCCCCACTTGTCATCTCTTCTGTTGGAGTGCGGGGAGAAGAACTGCTGCAAGAGATAGGTATTGGCCCCGTGCAGTTCAACTCCGTCAAAACCGGCCTCAATGGCTCTTCTGGTTGCCTGGCCAAAGTCTGCGATCAATTGTTCAATTTCTGCTTCCGTCAATTCTCTTGGTTCTTCAGCCTCTGGCCGCAAGGCAGCAACAGCGCTGGCTGAATAAGGCTGCTTGCCCCGCAGGATCTTGGAGTTGGTCATCCGGCCAGCAGAAAAAATCTGCAGGATGGCCTTGGAGCCCTTGGACTTGATGGCACTGGCCACTTGCCGCAGGCCTGGAATAAAGCGGTCGTCAGCTACTGACAATTCACCTTCAAAGCCCTTGCCGCCGTCATCAACATTGGCAGTGCCCGTAATGATCATGCCGACGCCTGACCGCATCCTGTAGTAGTTGATTTCGTCATTAGTGACCTGGCCGTCGTAGAAGCTGGCCTTGGTGGTCATCGGAGCCATGACGATCCGGTTTTGGACATGGGCACCGTTAGCAAAAGTATATTCCTTCAAAAATTCATGATCAGTCATTTTTTCAACCTTTCTTGTTTTACAGAAGTTTTTTTAAAAAAATTACGCCAATTCACCATTATCCAATGCCAGCAAGGCTTGGCGGCCATTTTCCAGCTTGGCAACGACCAGGGCCAGCAATACGGCCAGCACGACCATGATTCCAGCGGCCGCCGCGGTTGCCCGCAGGTTGAAGTAGGCGATTGCCTGCCCGCCAACAAAGGAGCCCAAGACGATGCCCAGGTTGAAGGCGGTAATGTTGAGCGATGATGCCATTTCAATTGCTTCAGGCCGGTAGCTGCCAGCCAAGGACAAGATGTAAGACTGCAGCAGCGGCACGCTCATAAAGGCCAAAAGGCCCAAGACCACGATGTTGACCATCGTCAGCAGCAAGTTGACTGAGCTGAAGTAGAAGGCAAACAAGGCAACTGCCTGCACAGCAAAGATGGCAAGCAAAGTTTCAACCGGCTTTCTGCCGCCCAGCCGGCCGCCTAAGCTGTTGCCAGCCGCGATTGCTACTCCGTAAACGAGCAGAACCAGCGGAGTCGCAGCCTTGGAAACGCCAGTTACCTGCTGGACGATCAAGGACAGGTAAGTAAAGGTGGCAAAAGTGCCGCCGTAACCCAGGATGGTGACAATCAAAGTCAGCATCAGGTGCTTTTGGGTAAAGACGCTCAGCTGGGTTCTCAAGGAAGGCTTGGCCGTGTTTTTCTCTTCCATTTTAGGCAGAGCCAGCAGGTTCAGGGCCAAGGCAATCATGCCCAAAAGCGCGATCAGCAGGAAAGGAATGCGCCAGCCCATAATGTCGCTGACTGAAGTCCCCAGAGGAGCCCCAATCGCCGTGGCGATCGGGAAGCCGCCGAAAATGTAGGCGATAGCGCTGGTCTGCTTGGACGGACCAACCAGGGCAGCCGCGATGGTGGAAGACAGGGCAAAGAGCAGCCCGTGCGCTGCCCCGGCCACGAAGCGGCCCAGCAATACCAAGCCGAAGGTCGGCGCCCCTGCAATCAAGAGGTGGCCCAGAACAAAGACGATAATCGCGGAAACGATCACCTTTTTCTTAGGGATCCCTGCCGTCAGCAGGGTCAAGACCGGGGCACCCAAGGCGACCCCCAGGGCATAGATCGTCGTGATCAAGCCAGCCGTGCCGGATGAGAGTGAGAATTCCTTGGCAACTGCCGGCAGGACGCCGACGCTGATAAATTCGGTTACCCCGATTCCGAAGAAAGTCGCGGCCAGCGCGAACAGAGCAAATTTCGTGTTGATTTTTTTCGCCATTAAATAACCTCTTTTCTAAGCCGGCCAGGTCTGTCGCCGGCTGCTTCGTTCCTAATTGACAATAACTATCTTAGCAGGGTTACTTATTTTTTGTAAGTACGTACTTTTTGGTAATATGGGAACATTAGAGTTACAATTGGATGTTAGTGGGATTTAAGGGAGGTATTTTTTTGAAAAAAATTTATGACTTTGCCATCGACTTGACCCTGGACGTGATCAGCGGCAAGTGGAAACCGGCAATCCTCTGCCACTTGGGCGAGCACAAGACACTCAGAACGGGCGAGCTGCGGCGGATGCTGCCCGGGATTTCTCAGCGGGTCTTGACCAAACAGCTGCGTGAGCTGGAAGAAGACGGCGTCGTCAGCCGGCAGGTCTTTGGGGAAGTACCGCCGCGGGTGGAATATTCCTTGACTGAAGAAGGACGCAGCCTCCGTGAAATCCTGATTTCGATGAGCGACTGGGGCAACCGGCACGCGCAGCGGGAAAACCAGGCCGGCCAGGAAATCGAGATTCACAACGGCAGCAAGTCTGGCTTTGAAAAGATGTAGACAAAAAACTACTGGAGCTGATCCAGTAGTTTTATTTTGTATTCATTAAAAATAGAAACAAAGACAACAAAAGGAAGACAAAAGACAAAAACAAAAAAGAGCCAGACTTCCGTCTGACTCTTGCTTGGCGCGGCAGCTTCCTATCCTCGCAGGCAGTTTCCCACCAACTACTTTCGGCGTTAAGAAGCTTAACTGCTGTGTTCGGCATGGGAACAGGTGTATCCTTCTTGCCATTGCCACCG
>NZ_BOCG01000252.1 GCF_016587775.1 Lactobacillus nasalidis
AGGCCGGGTAGGCCCAGTACCAGCCGGCCGCGCCCAGGCCCGCCAGCAGGACCAGGCTGAAGACCAGCAGCCGCAGCCGCCGGCGGAAGTGGTGCTTTTTCCGGCTGACCAGTTTCTTGCCGCTTTTTCTTGCTTTTTTCGCCATTGCCGCTCCTTTCGGGACTTTCTCTCGCCCTGCCTCTGTAAATTCTCTTCTATCTTAGCAAGCATCGGCAGGCCCGAAACAAATTTTTTGCCTTTTTGGCAACTTTTTTGCAAAATATCACAATTTGTTCACACTTCCGGTATAATATAATGACTGTAGCAAGTGAGAGCTTGCTACTACACTCAACTTTTTGTTTTTCATTCATACTCCTCCAAAGTAAATGAAAAATATCGACTGACTCCATAGTCGATTCATATCTATCCCTTTCGGCTCACGTGCGTTGCGTGAGCTTTTTTGTTGCACCGCGGGAGTCATTGCGGCTCTTTATAGATCCGCAAGCAATTCTTTACGATTTGTTAAGGAATTCCAAACCCTTTATTGAGAATTTCCCTGTATGATAAACAATGTAACGAGCTGGTAGAACTCGTTACAAATACTCCCACTTTTTTATTTCATTCATTCTTACTCCTCCAAAGTAGATGAAAACCAAGTAGGCCTGCAAGACGCAGGCCTTTTTCTTTTTCTCAAACAGTTTTATACTTTAATTATGTCAAAACCAAATTAAGAATAGGAAATTATAAGGAATTAAGTCGATGATTTCAGCAGCTATCCAACGCGTCATTGAGGATAAATCGGGATCTTTTCTGATCCCGGCCAGCAAGATTGCTTTTGTCGAGGAGGACAACCCCCTCTACCATGCCTTCTTGATCCTCACCAAGGTCAAGTATGCCAAGATCCCGGTCCTGAACCAGGAGGGACAGATCACGGGCCTGTTGAGCCTGGCCATGATTACCGACAAGATGCTGGAACTGGACGGCATCTCCACCAAGCCCTTGAACCATTACAAGGTCAAGGACGTCATGCAGACAGATTTCGTGTCGGTCAATTTTACGGAGAAGGACCTGGAAACCCAGCTCCACCTCCTGGTTGACCACAACTTCCTCCCCGTGGTCGACGACCGCGGGGTGTTTCAAGGCATGATCACCCGGCGGGAATGGTTCAAGGCTTTCAATTATCTGGCGCACACTTTTGACGACCGCTATGTCACGATTGACAAAAAACAGCCCCTCCGGCTGCAGGCTGGCGGGAAATAATCTTTTACAAGCATTTCTCATGAAAACGATCCAACTTGTGTTAAAATTTATTTAATAAGATATATCAAGATAGAGATAAAAAAGTGTGTGTCAGCACTCCTTTTTTACTGGGAGGAATCAATCATGAAACGCCAATGGAAATTCATCGTTGTCCTCGTCATCGGGGCAATCGGGCTGATCACTGACAATGTCTTGCACGTTCCGGGAATCGCGGAAGTCATGTTCGACATCGCTGGTGCTTATGTCAGTTTCTCTTTAGCAAAAGAAATGTTGGACGACCTCAAGGAAGGCCACAGGGGCATTGACGTTCTTGCCCTGATCGCGGTCATTTCCATGATCATCACCCGGGACTACTGGGCTGAATGGATGATCCTGGTCATGTCCACGGGTGGCGAGAGCCTGGAAGACTACGCGACCGGCCAGGCCAACCGCAAGCTGCGGGCCCTTTTGGACAAGAACCCGCGGGTAGCCGGCAAACTGGTTGACGGCAAGGTGGTCGAAGTCAAGGTTGACGACCTGCAGATCGGCGACAAGGTCCTGATCAAGCCGGGCCAGCAGGTGCCGGTTGACGGGACCATCATCGAAGGCAGCTCGGCCTTTGACCAGTCATCTTTGACCGGTGAATCCGTGCCGGTCGACAAGACCGTCGGCGACGACCTGATGTCCGGTTCCCTTAACGGGGAAACGGCCGTCACCATGGAAGTCAAGAAGCTGGCCAAGGACTCTGAATACCAGTCCATCGTGGAACTGGTCAAGTCCTCTGCCGCCCAGCCGGCCAAGTTCGTCAAGATGGCCGACCGCTACGCCGTGCCGTTTACCATTATTTCATTGATCATCGGGATCGCGGCCTGGGTAACGACCGGGAACTTCACCCGCTTTGCCGAAGTCATGGTCGTTGCTTCCCCATGTCCGCTCTTGATCGCCGCTCCAGTTGCCCTGGTAGCGGGGATGAGCTCCATGTCCAAGCACCACATCATCGTCAAGTCTGGTCCGACCCTGGAACAGCTGGCCAAGGCCAAGACTTTTGCCTTCGACAAGACCGGTACTTTGACCCAGAACCAACTGGTCATCCAAGACGTTCTGCCGGAAAACGGCTTTGACAAGGAAAGCATCCAAAGCTACGCGGCCAGCCTGGAGCAGCAATCTGGCCACATTATCGCCAACTCCCTGGTTCAAGGGACCGACAAGTCCATGATCCAAGCCGTAAGCAACCTGCAGGAATCAACCGGTAACGGGGTCAGCGGGACTGTTGACGGCAAGACCGTCATGGTCGGCAAGCTTTCCTACGTGGCGCCTGATGCCAATGTAGCCAAGGCCAAGACTACCGCCGTCTACGTTTCCGTTGACGGCAAGTATGCCGGCTGCATCACCTTCAAGGACCAATTGCGGCCAGAAACGCCGCAGACCCTGGCCCGCCTGCGCAAGCAAGGGGCCAAGCACATCATGATGCTGACCGGGGACAACAAGGACGTGGCCCAAGCGATTGCTGACGTGGCCGGCGTTGACGATGTCCGGGCCAGCCTTTTGCCAGCCCAAAAGATCGAAGCCATCAAGAACGTGGCGCCTGAAAACCGCCCAGTCGTCATGACCGGGGACGGGATCAACGACGCCCCAAGCTTGACGGCTGCTGACGTCGGCATTGCCATGGGGGCCAAGGGGGCTACCGCGGCCAGCGAAAGCGCCGACGCGGTCATCATGGTCAACGACCTGAGCAAGATCAACGAT
>NZ_BOCG01000253.1 GCF_016587775.1 Lactobacillus nasalidis
GGACGGCCGCGGCGGCCGTTGTCGATCAAAGCGTCGACGGCTTCCTGCAGCATCCGCTCTTCGTTTTGTACGATCAAGCCAGGAGCGTGCATGTCCAGCAGCTTCTTCAACCGGTTGTTCCGGTTGATGACCCGGCGGTAAAGGTCGTTCAAGTCGGAAGTGGCGAAACGGCCACCTTCCAGCTGAACCATTGGCCGCAAGTCCGGCGGGATAACCGGAACAGTTTCCATGACCATCCATTCAGGCTTGTTGCCGCTGTTTCTGAAGGCATCCAGAATGTCCAGCCGGCGGATAGCCCGGGTCCGCTTCTGCCCCTTCAAAGTCTGCAGCTCAGCCTTGAGCTCGGTAACTTCCTTGTCCAGGTCAACCTGCTTGAGCAGGTCACGGATGGCTTCGGCACCCATCTTGGCTACGAAGCGGTTGCCGTACTTGGCCTTTTCTTCCCGGTATTCAGCTTCAGTCAACAGCTGCTTGGCTTCCAGGCCGGTGTCACCTGGATCGATAACGATGTAGGCAGCGAAGTAGATGACTTCTTCAAGCTGCTTTGGAGACACGTCCAAAACCAGGCCCATTCTTGAAGGAATGCCCTTGAAGTACCAGATGTGGGTTACTGGAGCAGCCAGTTCGATGTGGCCCATCCGTTCCCGGCGCACGTGAGAGGTCGTTACTTCAACCCCGCACCGGTCACAGACGATGCCCTTGTAGCGAACGCCCTTGTACTTGCCGCAGGCACAAGCGTAGTCCTTGGTTGGCCCAAAGATACGTTCATCAAACAGACCGTCTTTTTCTGGCTTCAAAGTCCGGTAGTTGATGGTTTCTGGCTTCTTAACTTCCCCGTAAGACCAGCTTCTGATCTTGTTTGGTGAAGCCAAGCCAATCTGCATGCTTTCAAACTTATTTACGTCGATCAAAGTTTAACCTCCCAATTACTTTGAAGCCTTGTCGTCGTCGGCTGCGTCTGCAGCTTCGGTCGTTTCAGCGTCAGCGGCGTCTTCTTCAGGTGCGGCGCCTTCTGCTTCAGCTTCGGCGGCGATTTCGGCCTCTTCTTCGGCCAACTTCTTCTTTTCTTGCGCTTCCGCAAGACGAGACAAAGTATCGATGTTTACGTGTTCGTTAGAGTCTTCATCCATGTCGCGCAGTTCAACTTCGTTTTCGTCGCTGTCCAAAACGCGCAGGTCCAGACCCAATGACTGCAGTTCCTTGACCAAAACGCGGAATGATTCCGGCACGCCTGGCTTAGGAATTCTTTCGCCCTTGACGATCGCTTCGTAGGCCTTGACACGGCCGACAACGTCGTCGGACTTGTAAGTCAGGATTTCCTGCAGGGTGTAAGCAGCACCGTAAGCTTCCAGGGCCCAGACTTCCATTTCACCGAAACGCTGCCCACCGAATTGTGCCTTACCACCCAAAGGCTGTTGGGTAACAAGTGAGTAAGGCCCGATTGAACGCGCGTGGATCTTGTCGTCAACCATGTGAGTCAGCTTCAGGTAGTACATTACCCCGACTGAAACCCGGTTGTGGAACGGTTCACCGGTCCGGCCGTCGTAAAGAACGGTCTTACCGTCTGAGTCAACGCCGGCTTCGCGGACAAAGTCCCAAACGTCGTCTTCGCTGGCCCCGTCAAATACTGGAGTAGCCACGTGGATACCCAAAGCCCGGGCTGCCCGGCCCAAGTGGATTTCAAGCAGCTGCCCGATGTTCATACGTGATGGCACACCCATTGGGTTCAAGCAGATGTCGACTGGAGTACCGTCTGGCAGGTACGGCATGTCTTCAACTGGCGCAACCAGGGCAACCGTACCCTTGTTACCGTGACGACCGGACATCTTGTCACCGACTTGGATCTTTCTCTTTTGCACGATGTAGACCCGGACCAGGGTGTTGACGCCTGGTGCCAGTTCATCGCCGGCTTCACGGGTGAAGACTTGAACGTCTTGAACCACACCGCCACCGCCGTGCGGTACCTTCAATGAAGTATCGCGGACTTCACGGGCCTTTTCACCGAAGATGGCGTGCAGCAGTCTTTCTTCGGCGCTAAGTTCGGTGATCCCCTTCGGGGTAACCTTGCCGACCAGAATGTCGCCGTCGTGAACTTCGGCACCGATCCGGATGATCCCGTTTTCGTCCAGGTCCTTCAAAGCGTCTTCACCGACGTTAGGAATTTCCCGGGTGATTTCTTCCGGCCCCAGCTTGGTGTCACGGGCTTCTGAGTCGTAGTCTTCAATGTGGATTGAAGTGTAGACGTCGTCCTTAACCAGGCGTTCGCTCAGCATGATGGCGTCTTCGAAGTTGTACATGTTCCAAGTGGTGAAGGCAATCACCGGGTTTTGACCCAGGGCAAGTTCGCCGTCGGCCATTGACGGACCGTTGGCGATTACCTGGCCAGCCACAACCTTGTCGCCGCGCTTGACGTTTGGCGTCTGGTTGTAGTTCTTGGTTGCGTTTGACCGGCGGTACTTTTCAAGAGTGTAAGTGTCCAGAGTCTGGTCTTCCCGGCGCACGCGGATTTCGTTGGCGTCCACGTATTCAACTTCACCAGCTGCTTCAGCCAGCAAAGCGTCACCTGAGTCGTGAGCGGCCCGGTATTCCATACCAGTGGCTACGAGCGGACCGTGCGGGTTGATCAAAGGAACAGCCTGACGTTGGTGGTTGGCCCCCATCAAGGCACGGTTGGAGTCGTCGTTTTCCAGGAAAGGAATACATGCGGAAGTTACTGAAACAACCTGCTTTGGAATAACGTCCATGTAGTCGATCCGGTCAGGACTTACTTCGACGTTGTCTTCCCGGTGCCGGCAAAGGATCACGTCATCAACGAAGGAGCCGTCTTCGTTCAAAGGAGTGTTGGCCCCGGCGATGATGTAGTTGTCTTCAACATCGGCAGTCAAGTAGTCGATCTTGTCGGTAACCTTGTGGGTTGCCCAGGAAACGCGCCGGTATGGAGTTTCCAGGAAGCCGTACTTGTTGATGATGGCGTAAGTAGCCATGGAGTTGATCAAACCGATGTTAGGACCTTCTGGCGTTTCGATTGGGCACAGACGGCCGTAGTGGGTGTAGTGAACGTCCCGGACTTCGTAGCCGGCCCGGTCACGTGACAGACCACCAGGCCCCAAGGCGGACATACGGCGCTTGTGGGTCAGTTCGCCCAGCGGGTTGTTTTGGTCCATGAATTGTGACAATTGGGATGAACCGAAGAATTCCTTGATTGAACCGACGATCGGCCGGATGTTGATCAATTGCTGCGGAGTAACCGTTGCGGCGTCTTGAATTGACATCCGTTCACGGACGACCCGTTCCATCCGGGCCAAACCGATCCGCATCTGGTTTTGCAGCAATTCGCCGACCCGGCGGATCCGGCGGTTGCCCAAGTGGTCGATGTCGTCAATGTTGCCGACACCTTCTTGGAGTTCCAGGAAGTAGTTGACAGCAGCGATGATGTCGGCCGGAGTGATGCACTTAACGTCTTCGTCAATGTGGCCGTTGGAAATCAGCTTGATTTCCCGGTCAGGAATTTCCCGGGAGAAGACCTTGATTTCTTGAACAGTTACAGGTTCCGGAATGGCACCTTCTTCAGACGGAGTGTAAGTTACAGTCTTGAAGTCGTCACGGTCAAGGTAGTCCTTCAGAACGTCCATGACTTCGTTGTTGACAACCGTCCCCTTGGCAGCCAGAACTTCCCCGGTGTCCGGGTCAGCCAGAGTTTCAGCCAAAGTGTAGCCCAACAGGCGGTTCTTAAGGCTCAGCTTCTTGTTGACCTTGTAGCGGCCAACGGCAGCCAGGTCGTAGCGGCGCGGGTCAAAGAAGCGGGAAACCAGGAGGCTCCGGGATGAGTCAGTGGTCTTTGGTTCACCTGGACGCAGACGGTCGTAGATGTCCTTCAAAGCTTCAGCTACCCGGCTGTCGGCTGGGTTCTTGTGGACATCCTTGTCCAAAGTCAGGTCCAAAGTGTCGCTGTCGCCGAAGATTTCCTTGATTTCGCTGTCAGAGCCGAAGCCCAGGGCCCGGACCAGGACAGACAAAGGAAGCTTCCGCGTCCGGTCTACCCGCACGTAGGAAATGTTCTTGGCGTCGGTTTCAAATTCCAGCCAAGCCCCGCGGTTAGGGATGACAGTCGTACCGAAGATTTGCCGGCCGTTCTTGTCAAATTCGCCGCTGTAGTAAACGCCTGGTGATCTAACCAGCTGGGAAACGATGACTCTTTCCGCCCCATTGACAATGAAGGAACCGGACTTAGTCATCAGCGGCAGGTCACCGAAGAAGACATCCTGAGTCTTGATTTCGCCAGTTTCATGGTTGGTCAGTTTCAAAGTCACGTGCATCGGTGCGGAGTAAGTCGCGTCGTGCTTGCGTGATTCGTCTACAGTGTACTTTGGTTCCTGCAGCTTGTAGTCGACGTATTCCAAAGTCAAGCGGCCAGAAGTGTCGCTGATTGGCAGAATGTCGTCAAAAACTTCCTTAACGCCTTGGTCAAGGAACCATTTGTATGATTCAGTCTGTACATCCGTCAAGTTAGGCAGCGGCAGGATTTCCTTAATCCGTGAGAAGCTGCGTCTTGTCCGGTGTTGTCCGTAATTAACTACGTGTCCGTTTAGCAAGGAAAACATCCTTTCTATCCTGTTGAAGAAAGCAAATATTACATTTGTGTTACATTTTAAAAAGGCCGGGATTTTGAGCATAAAAAAGACAAAAACGAACCTGTCGTTTTTGTCTTTATCATTTTACTGGACAATATATCAGTAAAATCCTGAACTTCAGCCTTTTAAATCGCCCAATATTGTACCACTTATTTTAAAAGAGCGCAAGCCCTAGCGGCCGCCAAACAGCATGGCTGCCTGGCCGGCCAAACCGACTCCGGTGAGCTGGTAGCCGCCAGCCGTGATGTTCCAGAAGATCTTCTTGCCTTGCGGGCTAAGCTGGGACTTGATCACGACCGGCTCTAAAGCGATCCGCAAATCATACATGATCTTGCCCAGGTAGACCTTATGTTCCAGCTGCTGCTTGGCTTCCAGCAGCGCCTCCCGCTCATCTTTCGGCATCTCGTCGTAAAGGGCGTCGATGATGTCGCTGTAAAGCAGGATACGCCCGTCAGTCTTCTTGCTTGCTGCTTCTTTTGCCTTTTCAGCTGCTTCTTTTTTCTTTTTGCCAAACATAATCTGCCTCCAAAAATAACATAAGCAATCTTTTATTATGCTAAATTATAGGCAGATATTCACAACTGTCAAGAAAAAAACAGTCTTTACAAATAATTAAAGAATACGCGCAGCCGTTTCCTGCCGGCTAGCCCTTGACCTTTTCGCCGGACTTGGCCTTGACGATTTCAAAGCGCAATTTGCCGCCCCGGGCACCAATTTTGACCGTGTCGCCGGCCTGCAGCTTCTCGCTGACCAGGTCCTGGGCCAGCTGGTCTTCAACCTCGTCTTGGATGGTCCGCCGCAATGGCCGGGCCCCCATTTCTGGGTTGTAGCCATCCTTGGCCAGTTGGTCCAGAGCAGCTGGCGACAGGCGCAAGGTGATGTCCTTTTCCGCCAGCCGCTTGACCAGCTTCCGGGTCAGAAGCGTCACGATTTCCCGCAGCTGCTTGGCTTCCAGCGGCTTGAAGACGATCTTTTCGTCGATCCGGTTCAAAAATTCCGGCCGGAAGAAGTCCTTGGTGGCCTTGGTAACCTTTTCCGCGATCAGCTTGCCTTGGTCTTCCTGGCTAGCTGAGAAGCCCACGTGGCTGTCGGCTTCCAGGCTTCTAGAACCCAGGTTGGAAGTCATGATGATGATGGTGTTTCTGAAGTCGACCTTCCGGCCCAAGGAGTCAGTCATGAAGCCTTCATCCAGAACCCGCAAGAGGACGTTGAAGATTTCCGGGTTGGCCTTTTCCACTTCGTCAAACAAGACGACTGAATAAGGATGTTCCCGGACCTTATTTGAAAGCTGGCCGCCTTCTTCATAGCCGACATAGCCAGGCGCTGACCCGATCAACTTGGAGGAAGATTCTCGGTCCATGTATTCTGACATGTCAACTCTGATGATGTTGTCTTCTGAGCCAAAAACTGCCTCAGCCACTGCCTTGGCCAGCTCGGTCTTGCCGACCCCGGTCGGGCCTAAGAAGAGGAAGGAACCGATCGGCCGGTTCTCGTCCTTCAAGCCGCTTCTTGACCGGCGGATGGCATTGGCCACGGCCTTGACCGCGTCGTCTTGGCCGATGACCCGCTCATGCAGGATCCCTTCCAGGCGGGCCAGGCGCTTGTTTTCGCTGGTCTTGAGCTGGGTAACCGGAACCCCGGTCCAGATGGAGACCACTTTGGCCACGTCTTCAGCACCGACGACTGACCGCTTCTCATTCTTGCCGGCCAGCTTCTTGGCGATATCGCTGCGCTTTTGCCGCAGGGCAATCTCCTGGTCGCGCAGCTTGGCGGCTTGCGCGAAATTCTGCTTGGCAGCTTCGTCATTCTTTTGCTTCAAAGTCCGGCTGATCTCCAGATCAATTTCTGCCAGGTCCTTGTCCTCGCCGGTGTCGTTGGCCAGTTTGACCGCTGCACTGGCTTCATCGATCAAGTCGATCGCCTTGTCCGGCTGGTAGCGGTCAGCAATGTAGCGGCTGGACAAGTCCACCGCTGCCTGCAGGGCTTCCGGCGACAGGGTGACCCGGTGGTAGTCCTCGTACTTGTCCTTGATCCCCTGCAAAATCTTCAGGGTTTCTTCCTCGCTTGGCTCAGACAAACGAACCAGCTGGAAGCGGCGGACGAAGGCCGAGTCTTTTTCCATGTGCTTGCGGTATTCTTCAAAAGTCGTGGCCCCGATCAATTGGATGTCCCCGCGGGCCAGAGCCGGCTTCAAGGTGTTGGAGGCACTCATTGCCCCTTCGGCATCCCCGGCCTTGACCAGCGAGTGGATTTCATCGACAAACAAGATGACGTTCTTGCTGGCAATGACCTCCTTGATCAAGCGGTCCAGCCGCTCTTCAAACTCGCCCCGGTAACGGGTGCCCGCCACCATGCTGTTGACGTCCAGGGAAACGACCCGCTTGTCAGCCAGGTCCCGCGGCACCTTTTTAGCCACGATTTCACTGGCCAGGGCTTCAGCGACCGCGGTCTTGCCGACCCCCGGCTCACCGACTAACAGCGGATTGTTCTTCGTGCGCCGGGAAAGAATCTGGATTACCCGGTCCAGTTCCCGCTCGCGCCCGATCACGGGATCAATGTCCCCTTCTCTGGCCCGGCGGTTCAAATCGATCCCAAACCGGTCCAGAATCGGCGTTTGCGACTGGCTGTTGCCGGCAGCCGGCCGGCTCGGCTCGGTCGCATCACCGGCTACCCGGTTGGCATCGTCAAGCTCGTCTCTCAAGTTGTCCAGGTCCACGTCCAGGTTGCGCAGAATCATCGCCGACAGGATCTGCTCGCTGGACACCAGAGCCAGCAAAATATCCGTAGTTTCAATTTCCTTGCTGGAGCGCAGTTCTGAGTTACGCTTGGCATAATCCAGCGCCAGGGTCAAGCGGGGAGAAAATTCCATGTAACTGGCGCTTGCGGCTGAGCCGTAACCCGTATAGCGCTCAATTTCCTCCCTGACGCCGGTCGGCGTGACGTTCATGGCCCGCAGGATCTTGCCGGCCTTGCCGTCGGCTTCGATCACCAGCCCCAAAAGAACGTGTTCCGTGCCGATCAAGCGGCGGTGAAATTCCTTGGCCTGCTCCTGCGCAATTTCCAAAACCTGACTGCTGCTCTTGCTGTATGAATTTTGCATAAAAAATCGCCTCGTACCGGACCTAGTTTCCTAAAGCAACCGCGGCAATCTGCTCGAGGTACTTTTGGTCCAAATCATCAAAATTGTTAAAATTCGTTGAGTCAAAATCGTATACGCCCCAAAATTCGCCGGCCCGGTCAAAAATCGGCACGACGATTTCCGAATTGGAAGCACTGTCGCAGGCAATGTGCCCCGGGAAGTCATGGACGTTTTCCACAATCTGCGTCTGCTTTTCCAAAGCGGCCTTGCCGCAGACGCCCTTGCCCACAGGGATATGCACGCAGGCCGGCATCCCCTGGAAAGGCCCCAGGATCAGTTCGCCTTTTTCAAAGCGGTAGACGCCGGCAAAATTGACTGCCTTCATCCTGGCCTTCAGC
>NZ_BOCG01000254.1 GCF_016587775.1 Lactobacillus nasalidis
TCGCCACTTTGCGGCTTGCCATGGTGGCCGCCGATGATAGCCGCCACGGTTTCATTTAGACCGGCTTTTTCCAAAATGGCTTCGCCGGCACGCGCGTGTGGAGATTTGCCGCGATTCTGCAGTCGCAGATCATCCAAGCCTTTAAATGATCGCCTAGCCAAACGGTTCAGCAGTTCCTCATCCAGTTGATAATCGTGGTTGTACGACTCTTTTGTTTGGAAGGCTGGAGTCGCTTTGCCAAGATCATGAATGTAGCAAAGAAACATCACCAGTTTTGACATTTCAGCATCACAGATTCTGGTAGTCAAAAAACTCCGCTGCCCGTCACTAAGCCAGGTATTGTAGAGCCAATGACCGACATTCATGGTATCAACCATGTGGGCCACGAGTGGCAGCCACCGCTCATCGCCGTCTTGATTCGATTTCTTTCCCCAAAGAGAAAGTGCATCATCACTCAATTCCATTTTACAGTTTCCTCATTTTGTAATAAAATGTCACTTACAATTTAAATTGTAACACTTTATCCTTACTTAGCAAACGCTTTCCTAACTATAAATCACCTATTCCCTTCTACAAAGCACATTCCTAGGGTTATTTTTTACAGTTTCCTCATTGCGAAAATATTGCTAACCCTAGCTAGAATTGTATCACCACATTTTTTCTTCTGCAACAATAAAAAAGCCCTGACTGCTAAAAATCAGCCAGGGTTCCCCCACATACGTGGGGAAGAATACATTATTAGCCCTAAAGGCACAGTGTCCTCAGGGTCACCCTCATTTGCATGAGGAACTAAAGTAAGTATAGCATACATACCGCTTGTTATTTAATGCTAATAAATAACGAATGATATTGAATAGCAGTGCATCCCAACATTGCATAAACATCAGCATTTTGATCAAAGCACCACTTGACGTGACAGACGTGTCTGCAGTAACGACTTCCCCTCTGTTGCAAACTTAAATCGATGTTAGGCTGACGCCGATGCAAAAAAGATTACCAATATCATTAGTGAACAGAAAAAGTGCATCCCTATGACTGTTTTAGTCAAGGATGCACTTTTGTACTATTTGATTGACTTTTTATCAACTGAACGTAAAGTCAATGATTACTATTTTTCCTAACAATTCTTATTCTCTGCTTACCTTGGCGGCATGTTCACCTGCAATCTTGCCGGAAGTAAAGGTCCAGGCCTGAGCCTGACCGCCCCACGGCGTATATGCTTCGCCATCGCGGTTTTCAACGCCTTCGGAGTCCTGGCCAACGGCAAAGACATTTTCAATAGGAGTACCGTCTTTGCGCAAGACGTTCATGTTCTTGTCAACGTCAAGGCCGCCACAAGTTGCGTAAGCATATCCGCAAGCTTCAAAGATATAGTAAGTCTTGTCTGGATCACCTAATGACTTGGTCAAGACAGCTTCATCCATGCCGAGTTGCTCAGCTAATTCTTTTGGCGTGCCCTTCCAAACATCCCCATGCTTGATCCCTTCATCGATAATCTTTGGCATGCCCTTAATTGGAACGCCAGCTTCCGGAACCTTGCCTTGGTCAAGCAAAATGATCATCACTTTAGAAGTGGTCTCAGACAAGCCTTCTTTTTGGATCTTGTCCAAGTCTTCTTGAGTATACGCATCGAAGTAGTGGAAACCTGGCGCGTAGGCAACGCCGACAGTGATTTCCGCGTCCTTCGTGCCGCTTTCGTCCTTGCTGCCTAAAAGTTTGCCAGTTTCATCCAGCTGCTTGGCATCAGAAGTTATGGCAAGCGCGGACAAGGTAGCCTTTTGCTCTGGAGTCAAGGAGTCATCGCGAATAATGTTTGGCACTTGGGTGATGTGAATCATTGGCAAAGTGCCTAAAGCATAGGTATTGCCGCCAACGCTCCGCCCCATTTGAATGCCAGTCCCAGTTGCAGTCAGTGAGCCAAAGACATGAGCAGTGTGGCCGTAGACTTCCTTCATCATTTCTTTGTTGCCAATGAAACCGCCACTGGCTAAAATTACGGTCTTGCCATAGATATTGTAAGTCGTTCCATCATATGACTTAGCGCTGACGCCAATAACTTTGCCATTTTCGTCAGTCAAAAACTTTTGCGCGCGAAGCTCTAATTGATAATCATTCGCTGGATTCATCGCTTTGGCCTTATCAAGGGCGTTTTGGTATTGGTCAATATGAACTGCTTCAGAAATCGTGTACCACTTGCCGCTGTTAGAACCGTAAATGATCCATTCTTTCTTCCAGTCCGGACGGACAAATGAAGGCAGAAAACCTGCAGGGCCGCCTAACCCTGCGCCATCGAAGTTAAAGTCAAACTTGTCCATGTAATAGTCTAATGCCGGACCGTCTTGATCAATTGCTTCTTCAATAACATCCTTCTTGACATCAGTCTTAACATATTCCATCCAAGTCTTGAGCAGGTCGTCACGGTCAATATTGTCTTTGCCGTCGTTGTATTTAGCAGAAAGATTCTTGGAGTTGACAACCATTGGACCGGAGGTCAAAACTGAGTTGCCGCCGATTTCGCCTGAACCCTCGATGCCAAAAACTTTCGCCCCATTGTCCGCGGCAGAGCAATAGCTCAGAATGCCGGAACCGCCAAGACCTACGACAATAACATCGTAGCCTTTCTTTTCAACGACGTCGTGCTTTTTGGCAACTGGAGTATGCCATTCATCGGCATTGCCGCCAGCATCGTTGATCGCTTTTTCCGCAATGGACTTGATGGCGCCGGAAGATACGCTGGCACCAGTTACGACATCAGTATCGAGTGATTGATTCTTCAACAATCTTGGAATAAATTTGCTTTCCACAACGCCAAACCAAGGTGAAGTCTGTGAGTCGCCTTCATCAGTGATCTTAATGCTCTTAATCTTGCCATCTGCAAATTCAACCTGACCGGTCATTGGCTTATGCAAGTTGTAAGAAGGAACGACTTCTTCGTAAACGCCATCCTTAACAGGCGTCTTTTCCCCTTCGGCCTTGCCGCTTGCCTGGTTGATGCAGTCATTAACTGCCCGGCGAACGGCGCTGGAAGTTTCAGAAGCGCCGGAAACGGCATCAATGTCAGCTGTTTGATTATCCAAAACTTCTTGTCTCAATTGAGAAACGACCGCTGCATTGCGCGAGCTTGTTTCACCGCCCACATCGATCTGGACATCTGTAATCTTGTTTCCCGCAATTACTACAGAAACGTTAACATCCGAGCTATGGCCCTGGGCTTTGCTTGTATAGGTACCATCTGTGTATTTCATTTGATTGCCTCACTTTCACTACCTTCATTATACATGTAAACGCTATATCACGGTGAAACTTGTAATACTTTCCGCTTTTTTGAATTCAAGTCTTTTACTTTGGACGACTTTACAGTATAATAGTAAATGTTCTGGAGAGTTGGCAGAGTGGTAATGCAGCGGACTCGAAATCCGCCGAACCAATGTTGAATTGGCGCGCAGGTTCAAATCCTGTACTCTCCTTAAAATGTGGCTTTTAATCATTGATATATCAACATTTTCAAGAGATTTCGGGAACCAAACGGGAACCAAGCTCTAAAAAAGCAGTAAGTAGTTTCAGCTACTGACTGCTTTTTTATTTTTATTTTAAACCAAAAACAAGCCTAGCTCCGCAATGGGAGCTAGGCTTGATCTGTTATTGTTATTGAATTGACTGAACTAACGTAATGGTTGCATAGCCGACAGTTGGATAGATGGTAATGCCATCTTCTGTTGTCTGCCAGAGCTCGACGTTGTACGTCCCGGCCGACAAGCCGGTCAGATTACCAGAGCTGGCAAACAAAGTACCGTCGTCGTTGACACTAGTAGCCAAAGTCGCAACTTGCTTATGATTTGCATCCCCGACTTTAACTACTACTCCGCTCGTGTCGGCGAAACTTTGAGTCTGACCATCCTCAACTGCTGTCAGCGCAAAGTCGTGAGCAGTATCCCCAACCTTTACCGTGTCATAATCAATTGTCAAAGTATTCATACTACACCTTCTTTAAGTAGCTAGCCGGTGCCCACTGCTGATCGGTGCCCAGCTTGTACCAGGTCTCACCTTTCATGGTTTTCTTATCCCAAACCTGCCAGCGGGAATTAGTCTTAATATATTTACCTGTAAGATGTCCGCTACCGTCACGAAGGGCAATTTTCCAGCTAGGATTTCCATTGATCACCGGAGCGTAGACAACAAACAGTGGCTTGCTAGGCTTGGCTACCTTCTTAGGCGCTTCCTTCTTGGCTTCTTTTGTCGCTGTCTTGGATGTGCTGTACATGTCGATCAGCATCACATTGCCGTCGACACCCATCCCCTTCCAGTTACTCGTGAACTGCCAGATGGCGATCCCGTCCATTGACGGAAAATAGCCAAAATTGGCGGTAGACACAGCCGACATTGTAGGATAGGAAGCTACCCACAGGCAAGTACCGTAGCGCTTGACCACTTGACTGGTGTCGATGGCTGACCGCATTAGGGATGCACCAGAGTACAAACCTACCTTATATCCTGCCTTATGGCATACGTCCATAAACGCCAAGATTGCCCTGGTGTTGGCCGACTTGGATCCAGTCACGCAATTGTAGGTGTTGCCTTCCCAATCTAAGAAAATCATCCGCTTTTTGCTGATGTTGACCTTGGCAGCGTAGTTCAAAAAATACTTGGCTTCAGCCTTAGCTTGAGCCACACTGCTGCCAAAGTTGGCAAAGTGATAGGCGTGAGTAAAGCAATGGTTAGCTCTTGAGCTGGCTACTTGAGCCCGCGCCTTGGGATTAAAATAGTTAGTCCCTTCTGTGAGCTTAACCACCACAAAACTTGCCCCGGCAGTATGATAACTGCCCAAGCTCGTTGGCTGGTAGGCGGCTACATCTACGCCGTATCTTCTAGTTGCCATTTACTTCACCTTCTTTTGCAGCTACTGGTGCATCGTCCATAACTTGCCCAGCATCCCCAACATTTTGGCTTGAATTATCCTTATTCTCGGTATCTTCATGGTCGAAGTTAGCAGCAGACCAAGCTGCCTGGATTGCACCATAAACCGTTGATTCGGTGATATCTGTGACCCCCTTCTTGCGCAGTTGTTCAGTAATCACCTCAGCAGCATATTCGCGCTTTTGAGCCCCGGTCATGCCCGTATACTCCGCTTCGTTAACGGCCCATACAGCGAGCTTTCCGACCGTATCGATTGCCTTGCCAGTAGCAGTCTTAGTATCAATTTTGGCCCGGTTATGGGTGTAAAAACTGGCAATTGCCGCCAGTGCGATAGTCCCTACCGCAAAAATAACATCGAACCAATCTTTGGCTGTCATTCTTTTTTCTCCTTTTCATCAAAAAGAGCACCCGACGTGGGTGCTCCAGCAGTGAATTTGCGCAGCTCAATTATTTCCTTCTGCAGCTTGCTGATTTCTCGCTCCTTACTTGCTACCATTTTGCGGTAGCGGTCCAGGTCCTCAGATAGCCGCGTATTCTCGTCATTAAGCCTAGTAAACTCATCCTGCTTTTGCTCTTTCTCATTTTTTGCTTGACTCAGCCGATAAGAGGCCCAATACATCAACAACGTCGGTAAAAGTGGCACAAACTTGGTCAAGATGTCTTTCCAGTCGATATGTACCACCCTCTCTAGTCGTTAGTACTGGATCTCCTTGTTGGACTTGACTTCGCCATGTACAGGGTAATCAAGAGCATAATGAACTCCGACAGACCGCTCATGTACATATGTGGAGTTCCGGCTGGCACAAACAAGCCATGCATCAGCTCGGTCATGCTTAACAAGGCATAGTAGGCACTGGCTGTAGGGATGAGCATTCTGTTTGCTCTAATTGACTTGTCGTTAGCCAGTGACCACCAGATCATTCCAGCACCAGTACAAATACCAATAAATCCCACAATGGGATCATTCTCGATTGCCGTGATCCATGCAGGCCAAGGGGGCCAGAAGAAGTAACGGTGATGCGTTAGTAAAATCAGGCCAGTTGCTACAAGGTCAAGCCCAACAATTGCATGCAGCGGATCAGTCAGCAGATTGACTGCTGCTTTCTTCAGTTTGCCCATCGCTGGCCTCCTTTGCCTTGGCTTCCAGGTCCAGGATGTGGGCCTTAAGCTGGGCATTTTCGACAGTCAAATTCTTGATCTGGTCAACTAAAACGCTGATGTAGTTTTCTGACGAAATTTGCATTGTTTACCTCCTACGCTACCTTAGTGACAGCTACCAGCTTTGCCTTGGCCAGTGACTTCAAGCTACCTGCAGTCATGGTTGCGAAAGTCTTGTCTGACGGCAGATCTTCCTTGGTGATCGTCGTGTGATAGTTGATGTAGTCGTTACTGCCGTCGGTTACGCTCCCCAGCAGGGACACGACTGCATTTGCGATTTCGGTGGTTTGCTGGTCGTAGTTGCGGTTGATGCTGGACACTCTAATTTGCATTGCGCCAGCAGCATAAGCGGCAAGCTTCTTGCGGGCCAGCGCTTCGATTTCGCTGTCCAGCACATCGTCGAAGCTGGTGCCTTCTGGCAACTCCTTAGCGGTCACGTTGACGCTTGAGCTGAGGTAGTCACCAGAGCCATCGGTTGAGTTGCCATTAAGGGCTACGATGATCTGGTTAGTTTGTTCGTCTTGGCCAAAAGCTTGATTGATTGAGGTTACGTTAATTTCCATTTGTGTGCTCCTTTACATTAAAAAATCGTCAGTCCTACCACTAATAAGGTGGGGATCTAACGATCATGAGTGTTTTGGTCATTTGTTTTTTGCCTCCAAAGCAGCTACCCGCTCAAGTAGCTTTTGGATGACGACATGGTGATAGCCGATCAAGTTTGCATCAATTCTGGCTGTCCGCTCTTTATTTATAAGCATGCCGTCCATGTGGTACTGAGGATCAGCATTGACGTCATCGATAATCCCAGACACGTAGTGCTGACCGCTGTCGTCCGTGACATAACGATAGTCATACATGTCCGTTCCTTCGACTGCGGCCAGAGCCCGGTCATAGGTCACCTTAGTGATATCAGTTTTGACAGACAAACGCGATGATACCACGTTGGCGGCCTGGGAAATCACCTTATTACAGTGCACATCAACCTTACCAGAACTGGAGTATGATGCAGACAAACCAGAAGCGGAAACATTGCCGATCTGGATGTAAAGGTTAGACGAAGGCGTGTAGAGAGTGCTCTGGCCAAGCCCTAGTCCTGACCAGACCTGGAAACCGGCTTTGCCACTGCTATCGAAGTTGGTCCCAGCTTGATTAGTGACGTAAAGACTCTTATCACTGCTTGCAGCTTTGAATTTAGAACCGCTCAGTTTCCAGTCGCCAAACCAACCTTCATTCGCCTTGACCTGCTGGCTCCAGATCATGTCGGATCCAACATAAGTGTAAGCAGACCCGCCGCTGGTCCATGATTGTGTCAGTTCGATGGACGGGTTATCGCCCGTGATCGAAATATCAATTGTCCGCGTCCAATCGTTGTTTTCGATTTCTTGGTAAAAGCGATCACCATAGAGGTAGGCCTTTGATTTAGTCCAGACTGGTGCTGTTGGCGATGCCCCAGCGTTGTATTGCCCAGTAATGACCATGCCGTCGTGATCAACCACAACCTTGTAGTCTTCCCAGGAAACATTGCCGACTGTTTTGCCACCTTGGAGCTCCGACACGAATTGTGAACCAGTTATGGTTGCCCCAGTTATGGAGATACCGTTGAGCGTCCCGGATGAAATCTTATCGGCGGTCAAATTCTTAATAGTTACCTTAGCCGCGTCAAGCGTCCCAGCGGTTATCTTGGACGCATCAATAGTATCGATCATCGCAGACTTGATGGTTGCATTTGGGATAGTAGTCGCTCCACTAAGGCTGATGTGACTACCATCAATCTGTACAGTACCTTCTTTACTCAAATTTATTGCTGCAACCGGATGGCCATTGACTAGCTGCGCAATCGACGAATTATTAGGATCCATCGAAAGTAGGGCAGCCAGCGTTTTTGATCCCGTTGAGTTTTTAATGTAGGCATTGAGGCTAGATGAAGTGAGCTTTAGCTCAGCGATGTCACCGGATGATGGCTTCCATTCTGTTGCTATTGTTCCTTTTTCTAGTTGAACGTCCGTGAACCAAACCTCTGAGGTGCCACTAGTCGACCCATTGTTGTCGATTCTGATTCTGCCTTCGTTACACTGCCCAGAATTAAACGTTATAATAACATGATCTGCTTTGGACGCTGACATTTTTATTCTGTCCCCCAGCAAGTGGACTTCGTCATACATATTTGTTGATCCATGTTTACGCGGCAGATAAAAAACATCAACGTTAGTAACTGTAGTGGAGTTAAAGCCCCAAAAACTGAGAGTGTAGGTTGTGTTAGGCTCTATTGGAAAGAAATCGCTCCATGCACATACTTCATTAGTTGAACTATTTCTGATGACAAAAAGGTTTTCAGTTCCGTTTTTCCAAAATGAATGTTTCCCTAAAGCAACAGATGACCAGTGATCAGTTGTCGATGGATTTCCACTATTTGGGATAAGGTTCTCGAACCCGTCCTGAACTGTAGCTTTAATCCCATCTGCATCTTGCTCAATATCACTCAACTTTTTGCCCAGACTAACAGTACTGGTGATCGGAATGTTCTGTGCGTTCTTGACTACAATCTTGTCTACGTCAAGTTCACCGCCGACGATCTTGCTGGCCGTGATGTTCCCGGCTACCAAGTTCTGTGTAAAAGCCGTGCTGACCCAGGCAGACCCGTTCCAGGTCTTGGCGCTGGTCATATTGCCGGACGAGTCGGTCGTTGCCCAGACCGTGCCCTTGGCTGGATTAGACGGTGCTGTTGTGCCGATGAAAAAGCCGGTAGATCCGGTATCACCTTTATCGCCCTTGTCGCCTTTAGCTCCAGTCGCACCTTGGGGGCCAGTTGATCCCTGGGGACCCGTGTCGCCTTTGGGCCCTTGCGGGCCAGTCGCACCAGTTGCACCCTTAGCGCCTTGAGGCCCTTGCGGACCTGCTGCACCAGTAGCTCCAGTCGCACCTTGGGGGCCAGTTGATCCCTGGGGACCCGTCGCGCCTGTTTGACCTGTCTCACCCTTGATCTTAGTCCAGCTATAGCTTGACGGGCTTGTGCTGTCGTTTTGCGCGTAGTCGGTGTACTGGCCAATATACATCTTGCCGACACTATTGCTTACGTCAAAACCGACCGTACCATCGCTAGAGTTTGCATATGCAATGTGGAAGTAAGGTGTCCGCCCATCAGCACCCTTGGTGCCAGGAATCCCTTGATCACCACGCTCGCCTTTGATGAGTGACCAAGTGTACTTAGTTGGGTCAGTACTGTCTGTGGCAGTTGAGTCAACATAAATCCCAATGTAGGCCTTGCCAGTCCCATTACTTACGTCAAAACCTGTCTTGCCATCAGCACTATTGGCATAAGCGATGTGCGTATAACTTGGAGTTCCTTTAGGGCCTTGCGGGCCCGTCGCACCAGTTGCGCCGGTTGCACCAGTCGGGCCTTGGATACCTTGGTCACCTTTAGGCCCCTGCAGGCCTTGCAGGCCTCTTGGGCCAGTATCACCAGTATCGCCTTTTGGCCCTTGTGGACCTTGAGGGCCAGCCGGGCCGGTGGCACCATCTAGCCCACTGATGCAGACAGGATCGGAGTACTGATAGTTGGTAGAGTCACCGATATTGGCCGTTACATATCTGCTCCAGACGTACTTGCCTTTGGTTTTCTCGGGCACCTCATCCGACCAGCTTCCACCTGCCAGTTCGGTATAACTAGTAGATAAGTAGTACTGCTCTTTGTAGAAGTTCAGCGCATTGCCGGCTTGGACCTCGTTCTTCTTGATCTCTGCGTCCAAATCTTGGACTTTGGATTCAATGTCAGCTTTTAAATCGGAAACTGATTTTTGACTTTCCTGCATGGCCTCTTCGACCTTGGCATGAATCTCCGCCCCGGTCGTGTCACTGACCGTCTTTTCCCAGGCAGACCCCGTCCAGGTATAAACGGCATCTTCCGTAAAATAGATGTCACCTTCTTTAAGGCCTGCCGTTGGCACTGTGCTCGGATCCGACCCTCTATAGACACTATTTTTCCCATCAGCCGTTTGCTGGGCACCACTTGCCAATCTTTGCGCTTCTTCTGCCGCAGATTTGGCGGTATCGGCCGCTGCTTGTGCATTTTTGGCCAACAGGGATCCGTTGGTAAAGACGACTGATGCCGATTTACTCTCAGACATTTCTGCTCCTTTCTTACTCTGGGATTGCTCCCTTTGACAAAGTCATTGCCGATCTGGTATTGACCGGAATCTCAAAAATGGCGTGCGTGTGTTTCGTGCTCTCCCCGTCTTGCGGAGTATTGCAGTTAAAGCTGGCCAAAAGCTTTCCGTTAGATTGCATCCAGATGGTCTCTGGCTCAACGCGATCATACTTCAGTGGCAGAGCAGCAGAGAAATCGTAATTCAGCTCAAACTCCTTTCCGCCGTGAATAACATTAACGCAGTACAACATTCGGTAGTCATGCATGTCGTAGTCCCCTGATTGCCAATAAACAAATGGGAAATCTAGGCAAGACGACTGGAAGGTTTGATTATTTAGGTCGAAACCATATTGTGTCATGTCAATGCGATAAAGAATGTCGTGATCACCAGCTAAAGCTTGACTGGCTTTCAGTACTTCATAATGGCCATCAGCTCTGGTTATCCCAATCAAATCATTCTTAGCATCATAGTTGACTCTGATGCTGTCAGAGAATGCCAGCCCAACTGTAAAAGTAGGTGTGTCTGACTTAACGGCCGATGTGATGTCCTTACCGCCTTGATACTTGAATTTGCAGATCCTAAACCGTTCGTTAGTACTATCGAAATTCTTAGTGACACCGTATATCCAGATTGCCCCGTTCTCTTCTTTAACACCAAAACTGGATCCGTGACCGCCACTAGCAACTTGCATGTCATCAATCAGTGTTTTACCGTCACTTTTCCAATGCTGATAGAGCGTGTCATCCCCGTGGCCATCCAAACTATGACTAGTATCTGGCCAGGCAGTGCTTGACAATAATGTTCCATCGCTCAGCTTTACCACATACTGCTCAGTAGCATCCCTGCCCCTGGCGCTAGGCGTTAACCTGCCCAAAGACTTGGCAGCAGTCTGATTAGCTGAAACTTCTGGTGTAGTCGAAAAGTAGTCGTTATCGATTGTTGCCCGATACTCTCCAAGCTTTAGCCCAGTGACCGATTGCAAGTACCCGGTGCTGGTTGCTCCATATTGCCCGTTTGACTGCAATTGCCTAAAAATAAAGCCCTTGGAATCAAGATAAGCAGAGATGTTGGTGCCACCTTCATAAGCTTGGATGATTGCCCGTTTGCTTGACCCAGTTGAGTCAAAATCAAGCCCGTCTGGAGTCAAAACAACCGGTTCAATAGATGAGCTGTCCTGCATTGCTTTCTGAACAGCACTGGCAATTTCGCTTGTAAAACTAGACAGCCAAGATGGCGTAATTCTAGTAACGGTCTGAAACTCCCCAAAACTAACACTGTTTTGACTAGGATCCGCAATGCTCTCTGTCGTTGCCATTACTCTTTCCTTGGTGGCCATTTCTGGAACAAAGTCTGTATTAATTGTGCGAATCGTTGAGCCTAAAATCGGGTGCATGTCATGTGGGACCGTGACCGTATACGCGTATTGCGGGTGATTGGTGTCGGCAAGAATCGTCTTAGCTATTGCCTTAAGTCCTCGTGCATCAGTAGTTGTGCTGGTCGTATACGCACCTTCCAGATAAGTGGACCTCCAATTTGGGTTATACTGGCGATTTGCCGCTTCGTCGACAATGTATGTTTTGCCGCCGTTAGCGTTGGCCATGGTTTCTCCATTTGGCCCAAATACATAAAGCTTGGTCACCACATTGCCAGTGATTTCTCTGGTGCATCCCGTCACGTTTTCGCCCACGAAGACCGTGCCACTGTAAATCTCGGAATTGAGCTTAGTCCCCACTTCAAAAACCTTCTGAGTGATTGTCCCATTGCTCGTTGCCTTGCAATAGAAGTCACACTCAAGGTCGTAATCTTGAAGCAGTGTCTGTAGCATCGAGCTAGCCCGGCTGGTCCCGTCAAACTGCAGCTCTGACATGGTCAACGTGGTATCCAGTTTGGATGTGTCCAGTTCCCATGTCAGCTTCTGAGCCAGCCACTCAAAAGCTACCTTAGCCGTGACGTTATTAAACGTTTTGGCAGGAACGATGTTGTGGGCAAGCTCCCAGAGGCCAAGGTCAATGATTTCCGCTGATGTGGCCGCTTGGCCTGACGCCAGCAAGGTCTCACTTGTGTGCCAGATTCGGAAGATATACCACCGCCCCAGCACTTCATCGTGCTTGGCGATGTAGTTGCCTTCAATCACTTTTGAACTATCCGGCTGGCCCTGTGGCACCGTAATCGTACCGTAGTGATTAAATTCTTTTGACTTCCGGTTCTGGCTCCGGCTTTGAGTGGTGTCCTCCGCATCAGGGTTGTCACCATAGGCGCTGTTTGTCTGGTCGCTTGATGCGTACTGGTGAGTGATTGTGTCACTCGTAAAGATTGTTGCCCCATCGATGGACAGCGTACCAATTCGCTTTAAGCTGTTGTCCAGAATTAAATACTGTTTACTAGCCATGCTGCCTCCTTACTTAACCCGGGGATTGTACTGTATATCAACAATTGCATCACTCAGATCAGCGTCACTGATGAATGTCAGCGTATTTTGACCTGGCTGCAATTTTGGATAATTCGTTACCCACGCTTCTTCAACCACAGTGCCGTTTACGGTCGTCTTCCATTTCTCGCCATCAAAGTCCAGAACCTCTCCGCTGGCCACGGCATAAGCCAATGGCTTGCTCTTAATGTCGTAAGCCGGATTACGCCGATAGGCTTTAAGCATGGTCAGCGAAGGGTGAACATTGCGGTAAATTTCTGGAGGGCTAACTGTATCTTCTTTAATCGAGTGTTTGAACATCCCTACCGCGATAGATCCTAGTGACGCTGACGCGCTGCCCGTTTTATCCACGTATTTTGCCTGCTTGAAGTGAACCTTGCCCTTTGCTTGGTCACTAACACGATTGCCAGCAGAATCTAATTGGTAAATCCAAAAAGACCAGGTCGTACCAACCTTATGTACTTCCCACTCAATCCAACAGTCAGACAATTCTGACGTGTCATTGTCGTTGGTCATTGAGCTGTACAGATTGACCGACTTGGTCTTTTTTACCTTCTTTTTCTTCACGACCTTGATCGTCGTGATATTCTTTTTACCATTTAAAACCTTGGCCTTGTAGTTCTTACCATCTTTGATGTTGAAACTCTTGGCCACGTAAATGTTTTGGTAGTTCCCACTGATCCAATCAGTCCCTGGCTTGCCGATTTGCGTGTATAAAACCGGTACACTGCCGCTGGCTTGGTCCTTGATGCCGGCCCGAAAAAAAGCATTCCCGTCTGGGTCCAAAAAGAGGACCTCAACGTCGCCCATTGCCCGGCCATTATGCGGCCCTTTGTACTTTTTGTGCCTCAGCCGGAAGATTACTTTGAAGTCATCCAGAGCGCCACCATCGAAGCCCTTGGTCACCATTATTGGGCCATACCAAGCAGTACCGGTTGTCCCCTTGGCTTCCTGACTATCCGTGCCATAGTTCAAAACAGTGTACTTGTTGGTTTTACCAACTTTGTCTTTCGCTGGATTATAGCCAGTCTTTGACTTGGTCCCAACGCCAATTGATTTGCCAGTTGAGCTGATTGCATTAGCTCCGCCCATGACAGGCGCAAGCTTTTGCCCCCATTTCAAGTTGGAAACGGTCGTTGGGTTCTGCAGCCAGTTGGTAAAAGACCCACTAGTTGCATCCCCAGTGTCAGACAGAGCTTCTTGCCATTGGGCAACAATAGTGTCTTGAAGTTCTGCCCGGTCTTCACCAATGGCAAAGACACCAGCATCACCATTGAGCAAGACCCCAACGTGCTTGGCAGAGTGTTTGGGAATAATTTGAATATCGACTGGTGTTTCCATATTGCCAGAAACATTCAGTTGCACTCGCTTGTCTGACGGTAAATTTGCCGTGTACAAATGTTCGCGCGGCAAATAAGCCCAGGGCTTCGACATTTCCAATGTAATGGCTCCGTCAAAGTCCCAACTCCCCTGTTCAGTCAAGTTAGGATTAGCAATTTCAACGAAATGTACCATCCAGGTCTTGTTTGGCTCATCGTCAAACACCAGGGGAACTTCTTGATTGGTCATTGGGATCAATATCCCGGCCAGCTTCTCAATCTCTTTGTTGACCCGGTCCTGGTCTTCATGAGAGATAAAAAAATAGGGTATCTGGATCTGCTTAGTGCCGATGTTGTACCCCTCAAAATATTGCCCAATTGCGCCAGGAATGTCTTCCATCACGGGAGAGATACTTGGCGCAATTGGTTTAATTACAGTGCCCATGACAATACCCATGTCTCTCAATGAGTGATAGCCATTGAGCGTAAAACCGTTGTATTTTGTCATGTAACTCCTACTTTCTACTAGCCATAAAGCAGAGCAGTGCGCATGTCTTCAATTGTCTGCTGCTTCTTTAACACCTTGCCCAGCTTTTGACCATCCAAGGTAACCTCCATGTCACCTTGACCTTTAAGCAGCATCCCCAGCAGGGCTAGCATCTTGTCCATCCGAGCAAACAGCTCTTTAGAGTCAGTTGACTGGCTGTTCTCTGCCGTTTGTGGCGATTCAGCCGCAAATCTAGCTTGTACTTGTGTCAAAAGCTGGTTAGCTCTTGAGCGCTTGGCAATGTCCAGAGGGATAATCATCTCTGGCTTGTTACCCTCGGCTACGTGAGCCAACTGTTCAGTCGTCACCAGGCCGCCGTTGGCATATCTTCTATGTCCTTGCGGCCCAGAATGCAGCCAGTCAAGCTTGCGCGTGCCCCAAATTGTTGTCCAGCCGATTGAGTTTTTCCAGTCGGAGTTGTTGAAGAATGCTAGTAACTGGTCATAAGGAGACATGATGTTCTTGTGACCGGAAACGGCATAGGCCGCAAAAGTGCTTGGCGTATACTGCAGAATACCTCTAGCTTCGTTACCACCGCTGTTGACATCGTGAATCTGTTGGACGATGGTTCTACCACCAGACTCGTTCTGGATCACAGCTTGGAGTTTCCGTACAAAGCTGTCGGAGACAGTGACGTGCATCTGCTTGGCAGCGTCTCTGATCATGCTTGGGCTAAAGCTACCGCCAGAGGCCTCGCCTTCACTCCCAAACAGACTTCCCAGCTTGGCCAAAAACTTCCAGAAACCTGAGCCGACCTGCTCTTTGATCATGCTTTGAAGCTTTGAAGAACCCTTGGCTGACTTCTTTGAGCTACTACTGGTGTCTTTAAGTCCTGGAACCCGAGCAAACAGTGGAGATCCCTTGCCTACGACTGAAGACAAGGTGTTCATGCCAATGCCTTGGCTTGGGCTTTGAGCTGAGTAGTAGCTGTTGCTGCCAGCATAGACGCCGACGTGTTCACTACCACCAGATCCCCAGAAGACCAGGTCGCCAGGCTTGGCTTGTGACTTGGAGATGTGAGTCGATGCAGCATATTGAGACCCAGAATAGTGCGGGTAGCTGATACCAAACGCCTTTTTCAGCGCGTACATGACCAAGCCAGAACAGTCAAAGCTCTCTGGGCCGGTTGCACCCCAGACATAAGGCTTGCCGGACCCGTACTTTTCAACTGCGCTTAAAAGACCGCTGGCTGATCCGGATCCGCCCAGCTTGTCGCTGGCCATGCTCCATAACGTTGACCACCAGCTAGTAGCCGCATTCTTTGCGGACTTCATCATCCCCTGGCCCAATTCGACCATAACGCCCTTAAGGCCCTTGGTACTGGTCTTAAAGACATCAGACAGGGCCTTGGCCGGATTGGCAATGATTGCAGTAGCTTTTTTAAACCACTTCATCAAGGCTGAGGCCTTTTGGCCGATCCAACTGCCAACTCCTTCAGCCCAGCTAGCAATCCCGCTCAGAACGCCTGTACCCTTTGCAAAGTGCTCAATACCGGCCATAACCATCAGTGACTTGGTTTCAGAGGCGTTGAAGACTTCGTCGCCCGGCATCAGCATGGCCGTAGTGTTTCGGCCTTGGACAATTCCTGCCTCGCCGGTTGACGGCCGCCAGATCATTTCTTTGTTGCCGGTCTCTGGGCTGTCGTTGCCGTCATTAAGCATTGCAAGCGTAGGCTTGGTAATGGCTCTTCTAGGGCCACTAAAAGCCCCAGTACCGGTCGCAAACTGGATCTTCTTGATCGCTGTCTTGGACCCGCCAAAAGCCGCAATAACAGTATCAATTCCGCCGATGCCTGTATTGATTACCTTAACAATCCCGGCTACACCGTCATGTGCGAGCTTTTTGATCTTACCCCAGGCAGTGTCCCAGATATCTTGGATTCCCTTGCCCAAGCTTCTCCAAGTCTTCTTGAAGTCCTTGCTAAAGCTCTCAAAGCCACTACTGATTTTCTTCCAGGCCTTGGCCGGCATCTTGATGATGTCATCCCATAAACCACTAAAGAACTTCTTGATCTTGTTCCAGGAATTCTTAAAAGATTTGTTGAAAGATGACCAGAATGAGTCCCAGCTCTTATTGATCTTCTTCCAGGCCTTGCCTGGCGCTTCACGAATGGCAATCCAAGTATTGCTGAAGCCCTTCTTGATGAACTTCCACTTCTTGTCCCACCATTTCCCGAAGCTGGTTAAGCCGGATTTGATGCCCTTGAAAAAGTTATGCGTGGAGTAGCCGAAGTTTTCCATGCTCCAGAACTTTTTAGGCGGTTTGTTCTTGTTCCAGCCTTTCTGGAATGACTTGGCTCCCTTGCCGGCAACGCCACCCATGACTTTACCAATTTGAGAGCCAAGTGCAGCGCCTAACGGGCCACCAAAGTAAAGACCGATACCGCCACCGATAGCTGAGCCAATACCAGAACCGACGTCTTTAAACTTCTTGGTGGATCCTTTCTTGTCATTTTTGAAGGCTGAGTAAAGAGTACTGATTGAATCGGCTGCTACACCAGCAGCCGCTGCGCCCGTCATCAGCTTGCCGGCAGTAGACAAACCGCCAGTTGCCTTGGCGGACTTAAGAGACTGGAATGCACCGCCAAAAGACTCACCTTTAAGAGCCCCGGAAACACCTTTACTCAAGTTGTCCTTAAGATAGCCACCAACTGAGCTGGCCCATGACTTGATTTTTCCATTTACTGTTTTTAAGCCTTTAACAAGGCTTGAACCTGCTTTTTTACCAAGCTTTTTGGCTCCGCTTCCAATTCCTTTCAAGCCTCTTAGAAAAGCTTTACCGCCTCTTTTAGCAACGTCTTTGAATCCAGTTGCGGTTTCCTTGCCAAGCCACTTGATGTCTTTGCCAACAGACTTAAGGGTGGTTGATAATGGCTTAGTCATTTTTCCGAGCCATTTTGGTGCCTTGATTTCGCCAAGCGATTTTTTTAGTTCATGCAAAGCAGAAACAAATTTAAGCGCTTTGGTCACTACAAAAATTCCGGCTACTGCTTTGCCGAACGACTTGATGGTATCCGTATTCTTGGACGCCCATTCGATCAGCTTGACTAAATCATTTGCGACCTTACTGATCCATTTAGATAGATTCTTTTGAAACTTCTCCCCATCTTTTGACAGCAAGAACTTGGACAGCTCTTTTGAAGCTGTTCTAATCGCTGGAAGCATTGCTGTGCCTAGCGTCATTTTGAATGCTTCGGCAGATTGCTTGAAGCTTGCTTGCGCTTGCTTGGCCGTTGCAGAGTTCTTAGTCGCTAATTGACTAACGTATGAACCTTTTTTCCCCGCTTTATCTACTTCACCAGTAAGCTCTTTAAGGTATCCAACGTTTTCGGCCAAGATTTGACCTGCTTGTGACCCAGTTGTGCCAAAGAGGGACTTAAAAAGCGTCCCTTTTTCAACCGTGCTCATGCCTTTTGTGTGCTTATTGATAACACTGAAGCATGTTGCCAGGTCTTTCATATTGCCGTTGGCATCAACTAACTCTGATTTCTTGATCCCAAGCTGAGTGAGGACACTGTTTTTACTACCAATCTTGCCAATGGCATCCCCAAGCGATTGGATAACCTTTCGTAAGCCAGTACCGGCTTTGTCTGCTTCCAGACCGTTGTTACTAAGGACACCCATAGCACTAGCGGTTTCAGCAAGACTGAGTTTAGATTGGTTAGCAATACTAGATACGTAAGACATCCCGACACCCAAGTCGCTAAAACCTGTTGACGTCATGTCAGCGGCATATGCCAGCTCGTTGACTACAGTTTTAGTATTTTTAAGCATCGTCGCAGTATCTTTTGCGCTATTACCAGACGATTTGACTTTTAAGCCAAATCCTTCAAGAACTTGACTAGACACCGTCACGACATCGCTGAACTTGTCGCCCGATGCTACCGAGCCCTCAAGTTCAGTCCGCATAGCACCTAATGCTTGTTCAGAGGTATACCCTCGCTTTACTAGTTCCTCATAGCCTTCGGCAATTTGTTGCTGAGATTTGCCATACTTAATGGACATCTCTTGACCTTGCCGTTGCATTTCTTTGACGGCCTTAGTCACTTGCGCTTGCTTCTCACCGCCGCTGACTAAGAGATTGTTAATTTCTTTGTAGCTCTGCTGCAAGTCCTGCGCCTTTTTAGCACCGCTGATTGCTACTGTTGTTAGCGCACCAACGCCAGTAGCCGCAACTGCAGCAGATGATTTAACTTCGTCCCAAACTTTTGACAAACCACTTTTTAGTTTGTCTGTCGCATTTTTCGCCTTATTTCCCCATGCGACAAGTCGATTAAAACCCGTTGGCCTAATCTTTTCTTGTTCATCCTGGGCTTGCTTTAATTTGGTCTTATACTCAGCAACCGCTGTTGCAGTCTTATTGATTCTGATTTGTTGAGACCGATATGCTTGGCTAGCTTTACCTGACGTATCAGCTATTTTATCTAGCTCATTTCGCTGTATCTGCAACTGAGAGTCAAGGTTCTTAACAGCTCCAGCATATTGCTTAGCACGCTCTTTCGTCGCCTCATATTTTTTCCCCTCAGCTTCTAGGCGAGCAACATATGACTCCGACAATGCTTTGGAGCTAGAGTATGCCTGTTGCAGCTTGCCAAGCCCGGATTTCTGATATTCAAGCGACCGCGCAGCCTTCTGCTGTTGGTTGGTCAGTGTTTCCAGGCTTTGCCGGGCTTTAATCAGTTTACTTTCGTACTTGGCATAGGCGTTAGCACCGCTCTCCGTCGTTCTATCGCACTCTTTTTGCCGGGCTTCTAAGATTTTAATCTTTTCCTGCGTCTGGCTGATGCTTTTCGTTATGCCGTCATATCTAGTCTCTGCCGACTTCAGCAATTGGCCAGCATTTTTCGCACTGGCTGCCTGGCTTTTCCAGGCATAAGTTGTTGCCTTAATTGCATTTTCAAGCTGTTTCAGAGATTTGGTAGACCCCTCTGTCCCAATCTTGACTTCAGTCGCCATGATGCTGTTAATTGCTCCCATGGCTTACCTCCTCCTTACTCGTCAGCCCATTGCATGTCGTCATAGATGCTACTCCCGCCAGCTTCGGTCAGCTCTGCCTCTGGCGCAGCCAAGACATCTAAGAAGTCATAGTAGTCTTGGCTGTCTACATCGCTGGGCATTACGCCCTTTTCCAGCAGCAGATCGCGCTTCATGCGGTTATAGCGAATCTTTTGATTTTTCGTGTCAACGATTAGCTTGGCTAGTCGTCCTCTTCTGATTTTGGGTCTTCTTCAGTCTCTTCCGGAGTGGCCAAGAATTCTTGGAAGCTGACGGCTTGACCATATTGCAGAGATGCTACGACATAACCAACGTATTGGAAGATGGTATCGAATTCTACACTACCCGCGAATTTTTCGTACTGTTCTTCAGACAAGCCAAGCGTTTCTTCCAGGAAGCTTTCGACCTTCTTGGTCAAGGAGAGAGTTGCCTTACTTGATTCCAGCATCCCCATCCCTTCTGCATTCTGTTCGAATTCTGCCATTGATACCTGAATGTCCAAAGCCTTCATCACTGCCAGCCCGGTTGGCTTGACTGAGATAGTTTTCTTGCCGATATGTAATGGACTTGCATCAATCTTAATTGTTGCCATTGTTACTCCTTTTACCTCCACTCCCGCCCAACTTTAGCAACGATTCTAGTGGTCAGTTGCTAACGCTTGATATTTTAAGAAGCTTAGAATGCTCCTCTCAGCACTAATATTTAATTAGTGACTAGTAGTTGAAGCCGTACCAGTTGAGGTTGGCTTAACGTAGCCAGGGAAAACTTCTGCCAACATCTTGTCGTAGTCAAAGTTCTTGGCGTTTGAATTCCACTTGCGGTAAGGCATGCTCTTGCCTTGTGCATTTTTAAAGTTGTCACCAATTGGTGAGTAAGCAGTCGTGTTTAAGGTGGCACTAACGTCTTGCTCAGATGCATCGTCGGTCTGGTGTGAGTGAGTTGGGTCAATTGCAGTGCAATTGGCAAACGCCTCATAAACCGTGTTGCCCTTGTAGTCAGTTGATGCTGCAATCCAAGCAAGGTGCGGCTTGTCAGTAGCCAATGAGTAGCCACCATCTGCTGAAGTAGAAGTGGTGCCATAACCGAGCAGCTTGTTTAACACTTCCCAGTCCATGTCCAAGAACGTAAAGTCAGCAGTTGGTGATTGTGCTGGCTTAGTAACGCGCATCAGCTTGTTGTCCGCGTATTGGGCAGTACCGGCAGCTTCCAAGTTTTGGATGTTCACTGCGGTAGTACCTTCAACATTCTTGCCAGTTTGGTACAAACCATTTTCTGACAAGCCTTTATCTGTACCAGTGATGAGCTTGCCCGTTGACGTATCGATCAAGCCAAACATTGCCCATTCAATACCATGAGTAGATGATCCAGCCATCCTATTACCTCTTTCTAGTAAATAATTTTCTTTTTAACATAAAATGTTGCCGTGAATTGACCGGTATCGGGATCCGCCGATAATGGCCGGTCAGTATCAACCAGCCAGCCATTTTGACTAAGCATATTCATTACCAGCAATTTGCATCCCATTGGATTAACGTCCAGGTCCTTCTTGAAAAAGATCTGAACTTCAACTCGAGCAGCCAGTGCATGTGGCATATTGTCTCCATGCATGGCCAAGCCTTCCGATGCATCCCTCAGCAAAATTGCCGTTACTGACTCGTCAATATCAGCCGGGAGAATACTGGTTACGATATTGCCCTGATCCACCCAATCAAAATTCGCGGCAACGATCAATTTTCTAACCGAAATCACTGGTAATTCAATCATTTAGTCATTGCCTCGTAAACTTTCTTTTCAGCTTCAAAAACGGCCTCTTTGGACTCACGAACGGTAGTGTCATACCAAAAGTCTCCGCGTGTCCGGACCGTGCCGTCGTTCGTATATACGGCATTCATTGCATGGCCTTTATACTTCCAGCCAACAACAGCCGTGCCGTCTTTGATGCCGTCAATGTTTTTGCCGGCAACACTAATATTGTCCGCCATGTGGCCATAAACTGGATCCTTCTTGTTAGAGTAGTGCTTGGCCTTGGCCACTGCGGTCAGTTCCTGCTTTAGGACCACAGCCCCAGCCTTTGTCATTGCCAGCTTTGTTTTCCGGTCAGGTACTCGCTTTTCAACTTGCTTTAAAAACTGTTCAAGTTGAGCTGCCAAGTCATCAGCCATTTGCACCCTCCTTTCTCAAGATCAATTGGTCATAGGCCATATAGTCATGGCCAGCATCTGGATTGATTCCAGCGATTTCATATTCAACGCCATTGATTTTGGCCAGTTTCAGCTTTAGAGCCTCCCAGTCTTGCCGGTGCCGTACAAGATAGACCTTGGAATTAGTAATTGTCATGCCTTCAACGGATAATGGCTGGCTAATAGAAAGCGAATATGGTGCTCCATAAACCGCCAATTTTGGCTTAAAGGCATGCTTTGTAATCCCTGTAATGTCATCTACCACGTGCTCTTGTGCTCCGAGCTGAATCACTGTATTAAGCCTGCTGGCTGTCTTCAGTCGTGTCATTATTTGCCACCGCCTCACTATAGCTGCCGCGAAGCTGACCAATAATCTGCTGCGCTGTTGACGTGTCACCAGTATTGCCCGCGGCATTGAACCATGTCACGGCCAGCGAATTGCAAGCGAGAGTATACAGTTCTTTAACGCCGTTGGATGTATAGAATGTATTACTCTCACCGATTGCTCCTTGGACGTAGTGTTCGGCTGCGGCCAAAACCATCGTCATTCTTGCAACCGTGGCGCTATCAGCATCATCTAGGTAACCAAGTGCCCGCTTCAAGCCGTCATCAATACTTAAGTAAGTGGCCATAATGATCACCTACTTACTTGCCGGCAGTAGTTGCAGCAGAAGCGGCAAAGTTAGCGGTTTGGTTAGCAATTTCCTTGAATGAACCAGCCGCAAATGCGCCGCCGTCAATTAATTCAACGTCAAAGCGATCGATTACACGGATCCAAGTCTGGTCCTTGACGAATGAGTCGCCGCCTTCAGTAGTTACAGCCAATGACATGTTTTCGCGGTCAAACAGGGTGATCCCGTCACGGAAGTCACCAAAGTAAAGTGGGTGAGTGCCGGAGGCTGGATCAGCCAGCCAGTTGTCAGACACAACAACGACTTGGTGGCCGTTAATGAAGTGACCTACAGTGCCTTGCGGATCGCGCTGAATCAAGTAGTCACCAATAGCATTCTTAACCATCTTCAGCGCAACCCAACCTGATTGGTTGGTTAAGTAAACGCCCAAGCGGTTGATCGCTGGATCCAGAGTGCCGTCTGACAGCTTGATAACGTCGTCCCAAGTGGACAGAGTTGGCTTCTTGTCTGGTGTATTCAGCACGCCAATGATCTTCTTGTTACGAGTAACAACAACCTTCTTGGCGATCCAGTTCACCAACCAAGTAATGATGTTTTCGTCAGATTCCTTGATCAAAGAGTTGGTTGCCTTGTTGATTCCGGCATAGCGCTTGATTGAGTACTTGACGGTCTTCAGAGTTGGAGCATCGTTGTCACCGATCGCACCATCTTCATCATCAAGTTCTACCAAACCATCCATAACAGTGAAAGGTTCAATTACCCGGCTACCTGTCAAAGTTGAAACCTTTTCGACATTAACCAGCGGTTGAAGTGCATCGTACTGACGAATTACTTCGTTGATTCTAGTTTGAACGTCGTCGGGAATGGTCAAACCAGCGTTACTGCCTTCAGTTGCCGAAGTAGTAACCAAGTTCAATCGCTTAACGCGGCCCTTAAGCAGGTCTCTAATCCCATTAGCGAATTGCTTGTGGCCGTTCACATCATCCATTGGTGCTGGCTTGGCCTGTTCATTAACAACTTGGTGATCTTCTTGAGCTGACTTGTAGGCTGACAGCGCAAAATCACGGGCTGACTTAGCCTTCTTCAAGTTGTCGTTAGCGGTTTGCAGTTCTTCGTCAGTGACAGATTTTGGGTCATTGCCGACCATGATTGCCAGACGATTAACTTTTTCTTGAGCATCAGTTACCTTGTCACCGGCAACGATCCATGCTTGCTGGAGTTCATTGATGTTCATTTACGTCCTCTTTTCTTATCCAAATAAAATAGCCAGCTTATCTTTGACGAGCTGACTATCAACAGTATTATCTTGAATGAGTTTTTGGCCATCATCGGGCACGGGCTTGGGATGTAGCATCGCCTTGACGGATGCAATCTTATCTGCGGACAAGTTGACCAAACCAAATGCATTGTAGGCCGGGTTGGCCACAACGTCGGTTTCTTCTGGATCCTCGTCATCCTCATCGAACATCTTGCCGTCCGCAAAGCCAAGCTTGATCGCATCATTAGCGTTTAGCCAGGTCTCATCTTTGAGCATTTGGTACAAAGCTGGTTTAGACAAGCCGGTTTTAGATTTGTAAACGTCAACCAACATTTGGTCAGTTGAGTCCAGCATTTGCCCTGCTTGAGACATTGCATCCCGGTTGCCTTCTGCCCCAGTAGATGCCCGGTGGATCATCATTTGAGCTGTCGGAGACATCAAAACTTTATCCCCGGCCATTGCAATGAATGATGCGGCTGACGCAGCCAAACTGGTCACGTGGACTTCGACATTATTCTTTGCCTGGCGCAACATGGTGTAGATTTCGGACCCAGCCGTTACTTCACCGCCATTGCTGCCGATGTTGACAATGATATCTTCGCCTTCAGCAATACCATCTAGCTGCTCTCTAACCCGTGACGGGCTGACAGCATCATAACCAAACCATTCATAGACTTCAGCATTGTCATCACTGCTGATAATTCCCTTGATTTCGACTGTTGCCACTTGATTCACCCCCCTCCATTGCAGGTAAACTTTCTGGCAAGTAACCGCATTCTTGCAAAATAGCTTGCGCTTGATTGGCTCCTAATACGTTATTTTTTGTCAAATTGCCGATTTTGGCAGCATAGTCATCACCATTTGGATCAATTGCTGGCCGAATATCAGCTACAACTTGCATCCCCAGCTTGGTGGTCAATTCTGATGTGATCGAATTTGTATATCTGCGCAAAGTTCGGCTGTATTGGCCAACGATCATTTCGATTGATGATTGTTGGTCACCAGTACCGTTCAAATAACTGTTCGAAACGCCGTAAACCTTGGCGATTTGGCTCCCAGTCCAGTCAGCTTGTGCCAAAAGCTTTGACACATCAGCCTTCAATTCAAGTGGCTTGTATTCCTGAAGGTCATCCAGGACGATTGGCCCTTTTGAACTGTTCATTTGCTTGGCAAAGTCATTAGACAATGCCGACCGGAGCTTGCTGTCAAGCAGAGCACCATTTTTGACACTTAAAACGCCTGGCGCCGCCGTAGATTGGGCCAAGGCGTGTCTGGTCAAGGTGTTTGACCGCTTCTTGATGTCTAGTTCGCTAGCCAGCGCTGTCAGCGGGCTAATCCCGGTCATACCGCCGTTCTTAGACAGCAGCCGAAAGTGAATCACGTCGTTTTGGCTGACATTCAGCTTAGTGCCTACGTCCGGTTCATCAAAGATTAAGTCGTAGATCAGTCCGGATCCATCATTAAGCAGTTTCGGGGAGACTTGACTCGGTCGTAAGTACTCCCAGCGCCGGTCCCGTCCGTTAAAGTCACGCCAGCGATAGGCAAAGCTTTCGCCGGCTAAAAGAAGCTGCGCAAAAGTGCTCTGCCAGAATGCATGGCCGTTTGACGTGCATGTTGGATTATCGATCAGCCGTTGTAAGGCCGGGTTGCTGACAGTATAAGCTACCGTAGCCAGGTCTCCGGACAATTGAGTGATTAATGAGTAAATATCAGAGTTTTTGAGGGCTTCACTTGCAGAAACATAAGATTCTGGGTCAATTACTTCATGGAGTTGATCTTCCCAGGACAAGCCGATCGATGTAGAGGGTTTGTTTAAAGCCATATTGAAGATTGGCATGCGTTCTCACCTCCTCTCTAGCTCTGGGCAGGCAGGTGATCGATAAACCAACCGGTCAACAGCAGCACGCCTCCCAGAGCCAGATATCCAACAATTTTTCCAATTAAAAAGGCACCGTAAACAACGGAGCCTAAACCTAAAACATAGAAAATAACGTCTAAAAACTTCCAAATCCATTTAAATAACTGGTCAATCATTGATCATCCCCCAATCTTGCGGCAAACCAGTCTCTAACTTGCTCTTTAGTCATTCGTGAGATCTCTGTCGACTTGTCATTGACGATTGAGTAGTCTTCAAAGTGGTCCATTCCGTGGTAAAAAGCATCGATCAACGCGTCGACCACGTCGATCTTGAGCGTTGCTTTGTCTTTATCGACCTGGATCCCGATCTTGTCAGCTTTGATAACAGCATTCAGCAGAGATTTTTCTAGTACTTTATCGTCAGGTCGGCTAACCCGGCCAGTTGCGAAGATTTCCTGCAAGAATTTGGTTGGATTGCCCAATGTTGATGTTCTCTGGGCAATGTCTTCGATAAACCAATTCGTGTTTGCGTTCAGCGATTCAACGATGTTTTTTACCTGATACGACCCGAAGCGGTCATAACCAAAGTGCAACACATTGAGCTGATTATCTTCGACAAAGTCAAGCAGCCATTTGTAGACCTGCTCTGGGTTGATAATTCCTTGCTCGTGCGCTGTGATTGTGCAAAAACCTTCTTTTTCAAGCTCCCGATAGGCCAAACCGTCTTGCTGCTCTTTTGCCTCAATGCTTCCAGCATGCTGCCAGGGCACAAAAGAGTGCTGCATGATGTAGAACTTATTTTTTCCGTCATCATCCGTGTAAGGGAAAACAAAGCCGTAGGCCGTGTTGTCTGAAAACATTGAGTAGTCTAGCCCAATGTAAACATCCCTGCCCTTAATATCGAAGTCTCGCTTGATTGCCCGGGTAACGTCATCTAGTTTGACGAAACTGGCTGTTGATTGGGCCAGCCAGAGATTCAAGTTCTTGTTTTGAAACTTGTGCAGCGTGTTTTTAAGCATCATTTCATCCCGCTGTTTGATCAAGTTACCGGTTCTTCTAGCACATTCATCTTCTGAAAGGCCAAGAAGCGGATTGGATTTAATCCAAGTTTCCGGCTTGAAAGTCTCATCAAGTGAATCTTGTTCCCAGACCAGGGCTAATGAGTTATCCCCGGTCCGGTCAAAGTCTCTTTCCATGACTTCCTGCAGGGTTTTCTGCTCATCGTGGAAAGGCGATGTTGGATCCGGATAAGCGGAACTGATCTTAATGAACTGGTGGTAAGGGTTAACCTGGGCTTGCCCGTTGGTAATGTCACCAATTCTGTCGTACGACTTCAACGCCCCAGCTTCGTCATAAATGGCCAGGACATTGTGAGTTGAGTCGTATTTGTCAGCTTCGTAGGAAATTTTCCAGATCTTGTTATTGGTCACCCGCTGAACGATTTGATCTGACAGAGCAGCATAGCCTACTTCCTTGGCCAGGCCCTTGAACGGCTCAACTGCAACGACAGCGTTCAGCATCTTCTTGACATAGCCAAACAGCTTGGTCGACTGGTCATTGGTGTTGGCAGTAATCAAAAAGTCCTTGTTGGTATACCCAATCGTGTCAACCAGGAATGCCTTACACATTTGAATCCCGGCTAGCTGGGTCTTGCCCTGCCCACGGCCAATTGAGATATGAATATCTGTAAATCTAGCTTCCTCGTTCTGGTCTTTCCAACCATTAATCTCAGCTAGAACAGCTTTTTGCCAAGTCATCAGCGGCAGAGGCTTCTTAACGTCAATGTCGGGGATGATCTTGGCCAGTTGCAGAACAACATTTATCTGGTCCAGGTCGTAGTGATAAGGAAAATCCGGCTGACCAATTCGCTGCAGGTCTCGGAGATGCCGAAACATCGCCAATTTAATCATGTAGCCGGCTTGATAGTCGCCATCCAGCACTTCAAAAGCATATTGAGTGGCCGGATCGCGGTATTTCTTTCGAATTTGGCTGAAATCGATGCTTCGATAGGCGGAATCAACATCATGTGTTTGCGTTAAGTCGATCATTTGCTATCGCCCTTCGTACCGAAGAATTTCTTCAGCGCATCTTCAGTGGTTTCTGACTGGCTGGAGTCAGCAATCGTCATTAGTTCTTGCCGGCCTTTTGGCGTCAGGCCAAGCTGGATTCCGATTTGATTCAACTGACCGACCGTGTCTTTCATTGTGGCCGTAGCCGGATTTTTTCGCCAGCCAGTGAAGTCTTCACCAATAATTTCACCAGCAGAATTCTGAACAGACCGCTTGATTGCGGTCTGAATGCCGTTTTCTTTAATATCTTCGTAGCAATTTCGATAGATTTCGTATTCAACGCAGTACATTTCAACCAAACTGGTGTCAATCCGCTGAACCTTCCCAGTTGATTCCAGGAATGGCACGATTTTTCGCCAGCATTCTCCGGCAATTCTGCCTAGATGTGCAGGCGGTTTTGCGCTGATTTTTCCGTCATTTTGTTCATAAAAGTATTTTGCCATTTAACCGCCTTCTCCCTTGATGCCCCGGTAGTCAAAAAGTTTGAAACGAGTCTCGCACTTACTTTGATGACACTTGTTGCGGCTCCCTCTTGGAGCACACACCGGGGGACATCATTTTTCTAACATTGCTTGTTTATGATTGCCTTTAAAAAGCTTGCGACCGCTCAGAGAGCCGTTTTGAGCTTTCTAGGGCATGCATCATTTTGACAACAGAGCCCACGTCGGACACCTTAGCAACAGTTTTAAGATGGTTACCTTGCCCAGTTCCGTAGTATGCCTGCTCCCAGCGCGTCTTCTTGGCGTGACAATCACGACAGCAGGTCACCAGGTTGTCAACATCCCTCATTTGAGAGGGAGAGTACTCTATGGGTACTACGTGATCGACTACCGTGCCCTGAGTCAGCTTGCCATCTTGCTTGCAGTACTGGCAGAGATGATAGTCTCGCTTCAAGACTACCTCACGCAAGCTAGTCCATGCCTTGGTATGGTAGAAGCGGTTCTGCTCTGCTTTCACTGGCGTGGAATAGCGTTTGATATGGTTATATGCCCATTGCTGTTGCTTAACCTTTTTGGGATTACCTTGGCGTGACTTAAGGTAAGCCTCACGCCTGCTGAGATAAGCCCGCTCTTGATCTACGTGCGCATCGCAGTAAAGATGACCAGGACTGGCCAGTCGCTTACAGTCTACTGCTCTGCATGTCCTTACCCTTGGCATGTCTGTCCTCCTTATCCTTGCAAACAAAAGAGCCAGCACTAAGCTGACTCTCCTGGATTAGTATTCTTCAAAGCTTCTTTCAGTTCTTTGTTCTCAATGATCAAGTCATTGATATATAGCGACAGTTGTAGCATGTCACGATCAGAGTATAGATTACCATGCTTTCTGTTGATTGTAATCACTCTATTTAAGGCGGCTAGTATATCTGTCGTGTCCATTCTTACAACCTTCTTTCTCTCGGGCATATCCAACCGTAATCTGAATTAACCATGTGGATCAACATTCCATCAGCATCCCAGCACACAGAACAATATGGCACGGAATCGCCTGCTCGCCAATACAATCCGCCATGCGGATCAATAGTTAGGGTCGCTTGGTTATGCAATTTTTCTTTTAGAATTCTATTTTCATTTTCCAATTCTAAAGATCGATTGATTAAGTCATTAAGATCCTTCTTTAATTCAAGGTCTTTGCTTTTAGATGCAAGGATAAGAATGTTGTGAATCAATTGTGACAGATCACTGTACATTACAATTCCTTCAGTCTTTCCTCAATCATCTGTTGCAGTTCCAGCAAATCATCTTTGCTTGCAATGTCTCTAACATACTTTCTGGCATACGATCTATAGCGATAGATTCTTTTCTTGTCTTTGTTCTTATCATCCCAGCGCTTGTTTGACTTTGCCTTAGCTTCACTCAATTCAGCCATAGTCTCACCGCCAAATCGATAATCCATAGAATTATTCCGACAATAATGGCAATCTTCGCGATCTTACGATATTTCTTTTCTTTGCTTGTCATGATAAACTAAGTATGGCAATGAGGCGAGTTTCCTCGCCTCATTATTATTTCAGAAAATGCTTGAGCAAGAACTTGATCAAGTCTATCAATGCCGTGGCCGGAATTGATAAGGCAGCGATCATTCCGTAGAACGCTCTTTTGGTTTTTAACCTTTCGCGTTCAAGCTCAAGCTTTTTCTTTTTCTTCTTTTTTGCCATACCGTTTTTCCCTCCTTTCATTATCTATTATAGCACGTTACTAACGTGCGTCAATAGAATAGAAGGAAAAATTTATTTTTGCAAAAGAAAAAGGGCTTTCGCCCTTGACCTTGCTCGGCTAGCAAGGTTTTTTCTTAGCTACTTACTCCGCTCGGGACGAACCGCGTCCTGTCATCGCAGAGCTAACTCCTGGCAGGGAAACGAGCCCCGCTTAAATGAACCATCATCAGGAGTGTCAGAACGGTGTGATGGGACCACACATTAAATGTGTATGCGCTCTGACTTGCCCGCTCTGGTGTCTGATAGTCACACCGTCATCGCATGGCTATGACTATGGCAGGAATCGAACCTGCCCCAGCCAGTGTTAAATCATAGAATACTAGCAAAATTAATAACTAAAACAAGGTGCCAGGAAAGAAAAACATCTTTCAAGAAAACTAACCTGGCAAAGCCCCACTGCCGAGTCGAACGGCTTTAACTCACCGGATGAGGCTGCTAAAAAATTTAAACGGAATGTGTGTCGGTTCAATACTACTACTAGCTATCTATATGCCAGGCAACGCACCTGGCTAAAGCCATGTCCGGAGTTGCACCGGACCATAGCTGATGTTTACTATCTTCAAGGAGATTAGTGATGTTATGAAAAAATAGGTCAGTATTTAATGGAGTCTTCAATTACCAGGTTCAAAACATGCCATTGATAGTGTCAAAAGGCCATCTCTAACCTTTTCGACACTATCAATTATGCACCGCTTTCGGCTTGATTTGTCCGATGTTTGTCCGATGTTTGTCAGAATATGTCCGATTAATCTTTTTTGTACGCAAACAGGTCGATATGTCCATGGCTGCTTTCACGCAGGTATCCCGCCAGCACACAACACGCCTGCTGCAGCATTTGCTGTAAAGTCGATCGCTTGTAGCCCAGGTCCTCTGCCATTGCTGTTTTATCTCGCCGCTTGATGTAGCACTCAGTGATCAAGTAAGAGTTCCACTGGTCACAATCATGCAAACACAAGAGTGCTCGTCTGGTCCAATAAACAATTTGTTTCGCATCAAGCTGATCAATAATTTCGTCTTCGACGTGATTTTCGTAGCTACCAGCACCAGGCATCCCCGATAGTGATGGTGATTTAAGATACGACACCGGAGTTCCTGCCACAAGGCATGCATCCCTGTAAGTCTTCTTAAGATAGTTCCGCACTTGCTCAGCCGTCTTCTTCTCATCGACTTCTGGAAACAGCAGTATTGCCACTCAAATCACTCCCTTGTTCATATGTTCATAGCTGCCTAAGCCATGTTTGCGAAACAACCCTTTTTCTGTCAAATACAGAGCACCATCTTTAATGTCAGCCCAGTGCAATGCTTCTGCTGGCGAAAGAGATTCGTACTTATAGCCCGTTTTGGCCAAGTTCTTGGCATCGGTTGGACCATAGCCGGTAAATGGCACTCCGAAATACTTAGTGATCGCTGTCTTGCTAAGAGTTATGATCAGCTCTTGATCATCCAGTGGTAGCATCCGACTCCTGAACTTTGGCGGAACAGCAATATGATTCTTCAGCTTGATTGTTCGAATGCACGTTTCATTGATACCAGTATTCTGCTTAATTTCGGCCACGGTATAACCGCCTTTAAGCCAGTCAAGTACCTCTTCTTCACGGGATGCAAACTTTTTTGTGACCTTTGGAGTAATGGATCCGTGCTGAACGTCCCAAAGCTTCCAGAGCTCGGCATAGGCTTCAGCCGGCACTGAGTCAATCCAGCTTGGCCCTTTGCCCTTACGATCATACTTTTCTTCGATGACGTGTAGCAGCTCTAACGTCTTCTTCCGCTTCTCTGTTCTGCTCATTACCATGGGATGCTCCAAATTGCCAAAGCTAAAGTCAAGATAAATGTTGTTATTGACAGCCAACTTGGCTTAAGCAACGCCCAAATTATTGTCAGATCCGCGCATCCCCAGCACAGATAGAGTGCCAATTCCTGCAGTGTGATGTTTCGTTCCCCCACTGGCAACCCAGCATAAGCCTCAATCGCCTTGTTCTCAAACCCACTGATTGCTTCTACATCGTAAACGATAAAGCTGTCCTGCATTGACCCGCTAATCCAGGCAACCTCATTTTCGAGCTTGTCATAGATCACCACATCATGTGTGTTGGCTTCCAAGACTACGTCATGTCCGCCCTTGGCCAGCTCTCGCACAAGCTGGATAAAGTTCTTATTCATTTTCTTCACTCCTTACTGCTCGATTTCTTCTATGCTGACAACAACCTTAGCTTCTGGTCCATAAGCCTTATAGACGTTGGCCTGAACGATTTGCTTATCGTCTTGATAGGCCAAGCCGTTAAGCGCATCGCAGACCCCCTTGGCTATGTTGTCAAAATCTGGCTTTTTGGTTGGCTTTTCTATTCCTTCCAGGCAAGCCCGTGTCCTGGACTTGGAATATGATCTTGGAATCGCAAAGAACGCCTTAATTGTCAATCTAATTGGCTTGGAAAGTGGATCACCCATATAAGCCCTTTGGAAGCTCTGAGCGATTCTTGCCTTGTATTCTCTTGATTTTGGCGGATCATACGTTTGTACATATCCCCGCCGACGGGCAAAGCGTGGCCTTCCTTGGCCAACTGGATCACCCACTATAGTGAATTCAATCTCCATTTGATCTCCATTTTTCGCGCAAGCTGATCTTCAATTCTATCTTGATCAGCAGGAACTCAATTACTATCTTCAAAATCAATTTCTTCTTCCAGAGAGCGCTTGATTGTAGGCGCTGCTATATGGAGGCTCTTATACTGAGCTGCTTCTTTCAAAAGCCAAAGCTCAATTTCATGCTTCTCTTTCGTGTATTTGTGACTCTTTTGGTCTCCTAGTTCAGCATCCCCAAAGAAAATATCAATGTGATCCCTCCAATTTTGCTGGTCTTCAGCATTAAGCTGGTTATAAAAATATTCTCTAAGATCAAAAATTTGTTCACTGATCGAAAGAACTTTCTGAATGTCCTTGTCGCCAAAATCGTCTCGACCATATCTGAATCGCGCAGCTGCGGCCGCTTCATGGATAAAGAAGTCTGCCAGTTCAAGTGCAGCCGCAAGCTGTTGCCAACGATACAACTTGTTGCTCATGTTATTCTCTCCGTTCGTTTGCTCGCCGTAAAAGCTCATAGATCACTCCGATTGGTGTCATGATGATGTCTCTATCTCTTACTGCATCTGAGATTTCTTCTACATCATCTAGAATTGCTTCCAACTCCCATTTTTTAATGCTTCTTGAGCAAAGCAGGCAACGTAAAATTGTCTCAAGACATGTGCGCTGAACAGCAGCATGTCTAACATTAAAGTGGTGGGCATTCAGCGCATATCCCATTTCGTCAATGTACTCAGTGCAGAACTTTTCTACGTACTCCGCGTAGTTTTCTCTTGTTACATAGCCGACATCCGTATTTGATTCGTATTTCATTTTTGTCCCTCTAAAGCTCACTTTCTGCCAAATTCAAGTGCCATAGCTGCTCCTAAAACGGCAAATCATCACTTGACACATTGATTCCAGCATCCCCGGCACCAGCACCAAACGGATCACTGAAAGATTGTGGTTGCTCTGGATTTAAATTATTTCCCGACTGAGGTGCCACCTGCTGGCCGTTATACCCACCACCAGCATAATTGCCTTGCTGAGTGCTAGAGCCCCTCTGAGAGCCATTCTGGGCTTTCTGCCCGCTTGGGAGCAATTTAACGCTTTCAACAACTACTTCCGTGACATAGACTCTCTGACCTTCCTTGTTGTCGTAGTTGCGGGTCTGGATCCGTCCTTCAACGCAGATCAGCCGTCCTTTACCAGCATACTGGCTAAGAATTTCAGCCGTCCTGTTCCAGGCAACGCAAGGGACGAAATCCGCTTCGTCTTTCTGTTTTGAGCTGTCTCTGTCGACTGCCAGAGTAAAGCTGGCAACTGAGATACCTGATGGTGTCGTCCGCAGCTCAATGTCCTTGGTCGGGCGCCCAATCAAAACAGCGATATTTGTCATTTATTCGTTCTCCTATTCGTCTAAATCAATTACTGTCCAGCCGTTGTGCAAGGCGGCTGTATTACATTGCACTTGCTGGTATATCCAATTTGGGGATGCCCCAATGCTTTTGGCAGCCAGCTTCATACTCGGGAAGAACCTGGTCTCTTCGGTCCTCATGTTGTAGAGCAACACTGGCTTGCTATTTCCTCTTTGTTTTTCCATTTTTTGTCTCTGAATCGCGCTCGGCGGAGGCGAGCGCGATTTAGACGCCCGCCCCTTGATCGATTACTTGCCTAATTCATGGAGAATTAGTAAAATAAGGATCAGGATTATGATTGTGTTGTCCATGCGTATCACCTCCGAATGCCCCTCACCATAGCTGTGCTATGGTTAAATTTGGGCTGAGGAGTGTAGCATGGACAACACGCTGCGGGCGTCTAAAAGTTTTAGGCGCTCTTTTTATTTGCCCTAAAACGGCAGGTCACCTGGATCAACTAAGATATTCGGATGACCATAGTTGTCATCCCATTGATATTGATTCAGCAGATCTTGCTTAACGTCTTCTGGCATGCCAGGGATGCTAACGTTATCAAGGTCATCAGCGCTGCTGATCTTGCCTTCTTCCATTAGTCGATCAATGTGGTGCTTACGTTCTTCATCCCAGCCATTCCATCCATAGACCAACTTGATCAAGTTAACCCACTCATCCTGTTCAGCAGCAGTGCCACCGTCTGGATGGTCTTTGATGTAGTCCTTGTAGGCTAAAAAGATGCCATCATGGTCTTCCCGTGATCTAGCCCTGATCGCCTTAATAATTGGATCAGACATAGGATTATTTGCTTGATTTTCCCCCTTGGGGTTCCCAGGCTTCGCCTGGGGGAAATTAAGTGCTCTATTATCTGTTCTATTGGGTATATGTTCTATTATCCCGCCAGTCTGTCGGCAGGGGGTGGGGTCGTCTGTCGGCAGAGGGTCCGCCGATGTGTCGGCA
>NZ_BOCG01000255.1 GCF_016587775.1 Lactobacillus nasalidis
CAGGGCCGTCGGCAGCAGCCAGGCAAAGACCAGGGCCAGCAAGAGAAAGTATTCCAGCAGCTGCCGCTTGGAAGCGATCGGCCGCAAAAGCGGCGTCACCAAATACAAGCCGATAATCATCGGCAGATACCACAGGTGGTCATAGCTGCCTAAAAGCAGCCTGGCCAGGGTGACGAGGTCACAGCCCTTGGCAAAATAGTACCAGCCGCAGTAGATCAGCTGCCAGGCCAGATAAAGGACCAGCAGCTTGCCGATGTATTTTTTAAACAGTCTTTGCCAGCTCAAATCAAAAGCCGGATTCAGAAAAATTGCCCCCGAAATCATGACGAAAACCGGCACGCAGAAGCGGCTCAGCCCGTCCCAAAAGTTGAGCAGCTGCCAGTTCAAGCCGGCGCGCTCTTGCTGGTAGAAATTGAGCGAGGTGGCGACATGAACGGTTATCACGCCAAAGATCGCCAGCAGGCGGAGATAATCTAGATAGTCGATGCGCTGCTTTCGAGCCATCGGTGCCTCCCGTTTTTGTTTCTATACAAAGAAAAAAACAAGGGCTAAGTTGGTCTTAGTCCATGTTTTTCTCTGTAAATCACAACATTATTTCTTCATGGTGTAGAAGCCTTTGATCTTTAGCGCGTAAGCTGAGCCCGCGGTCATGTCGTACTGGATCATCTCGTAATCCTTGAGCAGGGCCTGCTGGGAGCTGGTCAAAGTCTTCGGGTCGACTTCCTTGCCCTTCTGGTTGACCAGAGTGAAGCCGGAGTCGTCAGTGTAGCTGATGGTCAAAGCCGGCAGCTTCTTGTGAACTTCCGTCAGAAGTGCCTGGTAGGCCGTCACCTTGCTGTTGGTTTGTTCCAGCATCATGGCAATAAAGTCACTGGTGTTGACGTAATTGGTCTTTGAAGTCAGCTTGGCCTTGGCCCCGTGCTGACGGGCGTACTTGTTGGAGTAGATGAAGTAGCGCGTCGAGTGCATCTGAATCGGGTACTTGGACGTGTATGACTGTGAAACGATTGACGGGTAGTGGTCCCCGTAGAAGACCAGGGTGATCGGCTTCTTGATCTTGTCGATCTGCTTGATGAACTTCTTGACCGCCTCGTCAGTGTAGTGCGTCCCCATGATGTAGGTTGCCGCCTGGGTTCTGACGTCACCGTCAGTGAACAGCGAGCCGGAAATCTTGCCGGCGTAGTAGTTGTTCGGGTACCAGTTGTTGTATGGCATGTGGTTCTGGATCGAGATCAGGTTGATGAACTGGCCGCCCTTGCGGGAGTTGATCTGCCGCAAGCCGTTGGCGTAAGTCGTGAAGTCGGAGTTGTAGGAGTTGGTCCCCAGCTTCTTCTGGTCCACGATCTTGTACTTGGAACCGATGTAGACGAACTTGTTGAACTTGAAGCGCTTGTAGTCTTCAATTCTTGAGTAGTAGGTCCCGATGAACGGGTGAACAGCTGAAGAGTAGCTGAAGTTGGCGCCGATGGTCGGGTAGTACTTGTACTGCGGCACAACCTGCACGTATGGCGTCAGGGAGGTGCTGAAGGCCCCCATGTTGAACCCGGTCAAAGATTCCCATTCCATGTTGGCAGTACCGCCGCCGTAACCGGCACTAAGCATGGTCCCGTAAGTCGTGCTGCTCTGCAAAGAGTGGATGTACGGGATCGGATCCTTGGTCCCCTTGGCAAATTTAAGCGTCGGGAAAGTCGTCGGATCCATAAAGCTTTCGCTCAAGTTGAAGACGATGGTCTGCTTGGACAGGTCATTGGTCCGGGTCTTGTTGATCTTGTCAGCCACCTTTTGGTACTTCTGATAGAGCTTGTAGATCTGGCTCTTGGAGTAGTTGCTTGGCTGGTCCATGATCTGCAGGTCGATGTAGTTCAAGAAGTTCAGGATCGGCCCGTTGACCTGGATGTCTCTTTCAGGGTTTCTGAAGGACTGCTTGTTGTCAAAAGCCCGGTTCAAGCGGTAAATCGCTGACCCCTTGTGGTTGAACCACATCGGCGTCATGAACAGGGCCAGGCTGGCCAGGGCCCACATGCCCCGCCGCTTCCAGTTGCCGCGCTTCTTGACCTTGAACTTGATTTCGCAAAAGACCATCAAGGCAATTACCACTGCCAGGGCCAGCAAAATCATGATCAGGGTCTTTTGCCCGCCGATCATGCTCAAAAGACTGTCAGCGTTGGTTACTTCAGACAGTTCACTTGGGTAGATCGGCTCGCCCCGCAGGTTCAGCTTGATCTTGTTGGCGATCGCCCAGGCAATGACGATCGTTGACGTCGTGATGACGGAAACCCAGTATCTGGTAGTGACAAAATACAGGATCGTGAAGAAGGCGTCAACGAAAATCGTCGTCAGGATCAAAGCGCCCAGCTTGGTCCCAATCAGCCAGACCACGGCGTTAACGTCGGAAGCCGTTGAGATCTGGATCCGCAGGTTGTCTGACTCGATCAGGAAGGACGCGAAAGTCAGCACGAAGAAGAAGGTCCAGGTCAGCAGGTTGGTCCGGTGGTACTTCACCCAGCCCCAGACGCGGTCGAAGATGCCTTCGGCCACTTCCCCGAAGCTCTTGGTGTCGTGCAGGAAGCGGTTGACGCGCTTGACCGGCTTGAGCCGCCACAGATAGCGTTCAATCAGCCAGTGCCAAACGATCGCGATGGCCAGCATGATCAAGATCGTGATCAAACGGTTCAATTGCCGGCTGCCCGTGCCGTATTTCAAGGACGACATGAATGAGCTGGCGTCCGGAGCCTGCATGAAGATGATCAGCGGGATCAGGAAGTCCAGATCCTTTTCTTCCAGGGCCGCGATGGCCGGACGCGCGAAAGCGAAGGCCGCCAAGGCGATAATGAAGATGAACGGCGAGGTCACGTTGATCAGGAACTGGTAGTTCCATGATGTGGTGTTGGCGTGACCTGACAGGATCTGTGACCAGTAAACGGCGTTAAAGCCAGGAACGCCAACCGTCACGAAGGCCAGAGAGAAGATACCGGCCAGAATCGACAGGATGGTTCTCTTGGCTGAAAACTTGATCTTTCCCAAGTACATTCCCCAGGCAAACGGCAGTACCAGGTACAAGCCGTAAATGGAGTAAGACATCAGGTAAGTCCCGGCTGACAGGGCAAAGCCCAGCAAAGTCAGCGCCGTCAAGATGATCAGGCTCTGCTTGTGGCTGAATTTCTCCTGCCAGTCATAAATGACCGGCTGCACCAGCAGGGCGAAGACCAGGCCCGTCATCAAAACGGAGGTCGAGGTCAGGATCGGGAACAGGATGCCCCAGAAGCGCCAGGCATTCAAGTGCCACGGCTCGGAAACAAAGAAGACGATATAGTAGGCAATCAGGGTCACTTCCATGATGATCCAGGCCCTGAAGCCTTCATTAAAGCGCAGCTTGCGCTTGCTGTAGACTGCACCGAAAATCATCGGCACGAACCAATAGGTCGCGCTTTGCGCGGTCAGCGGCAAATAGCGCAGGTAGCTGATTGAGCTCTTCAGCATGCTGTGTCTGAAGTTAAACATCTGCAGCAAAAGCACCAGAGCCGCCACTACTAGAAAGCCGTACTTCAGCAGGTTACGAGTTTTTCTAGATTGTTTTTGTTCACTCATCGATATCGGAATAATTCTCTTTCTTTTGCAATTTCAAAATTCATTATACTCAGTTATTTTAAAAAAAGGAGCAAGAATCTATTTCAAAATTCCTAATTTCTTTTTGATTGTGTATAAAATATCCACCCGCTTGCCATGGCCCGTGAAAAAGTCCCGGATATCGTAGCGGAACTTGTAGGCCATGATCAACGTGGCTATCAAAAAGACCACGCCGGCTTCCAGCGACCGGGTCAGCTCATAGATGCTGAAAGACAGCATGAAGACCAGGGGCGGGATCGTCAGGTTCTGCATGATGCAGGTCAGAATCAGGGCGATCAACAGCGTCGCCAGGCCGGCCCGCCAGTCATACAAGACCGTCGTCATCGCCATGACTGCCACTGCCTTGCCGCCCTTAAAGTGGTTGAAGACCGGGAAGCAGTGCCCCAGCACCACGCCCAGGCCCGTATAGGCCACCAGCAGGTGCTGGTGGTAGATGGCATAAACCAGGCCGACCGCCAGCAGGGTCTTGAGCAGGTCGCCAACGCAGGTCAGGATTCCGGCCTTTTTGCCGAAAACCGCCCCCATGTTGGCCGTGCCCGGGTTGCCCGACCCGTACTTGGTCGGGTCCTTATGCAAAAAGTACCGGCCGACGAACATCGCGCTGATGAAGTTTCCGAACAGGTAGCCGATGGCGACTGCCAGAATTTTGTCAAGCACGCCTAATTCCCCCCTGAAAACGGATTGGTACTGTAGCTGTAAGTATAAGCCGTGCTGCTGGAAGCTGCACTGGCGCTTGTACTTGAACTGGAACTGGAGCTGGAGCTTGCACTGCTGCTGGAGCTGGAAGCCTTCGTTCCTTCAGAATAAATGGTGTAGTTCTGCGTCTGGCTGCTGTTGAATTTGAAGCCGTTGGCGATGTTGAGCTTGTTCAGCTCGGTTTCCCGGTTGGAAACCGTGGCCGTCTTAAGGCCCAGCAGCTTTCTGATCTTGTTTGAGACCCGCTGCAGCTCGCTGGTTGAGGCGATCTGGTAGGAGGCACCGTCAACGTAGGCGCTGTAGCCATGCAGATAGTCGCTGTCACTGGATGAAGTGCAGTTTGAGTAGTTGGCCAGGATCGACTTCAGAGCCTGGAAGTTCAAGTTGGTCTTGACGTTGGACGACAGGTTGTTGGCGATCTTGGTGAAGTTCTTCAAAGATTCCGTCGTCGCCAGCTTCTTGACCAGCTTGGTGATGACTTCTCTTTGCCGCTTCTGGCGGCCGTAGTCGCCTTCCGGGTCGTCATAGCGCATCCGGCTGTAAGCCAAAGCTGCCTGCCCGTTTAAGTGCTGGCGGACCCCCTTCTTGAAAGGAAAGC
>NZ_BOCG01000256.1 GCF_016587775.1 Lactobacillus nasalidis
TGAGCACGGCGTCGTAGACGTCCGTAACTTCGTTGCCGATGACCACTTGGTATTGGCCGCCGGCCTTGGCGACGGTGATGACGCCGTCGCGCTTCTTCAAGTAGTCGGTGTCAGCTTTTGATTCATCTTTCAGCACAAAGCGCAGTCTGGTCACACAGTGCTTGAGGGAGGAGACGTTCTCTTCCCCGCCCACGTGCGCGACGATGTCTTTGGCTAGTTCATCGTAATTTTTTGCCATAATCGTTATCCTCACTTGTCCAATTTGTCAAAATAAAAACCCGCAAGCCAGAATTCTTTGTATAGAAAGAGTCCTGTATAAGCTTGCGGGTTCATGCCTAGTTGAACTAGTAACACACCTTGATTAAGCGCCGGGATAAGAGGGATCCGCTCCGATTCCGAAAAAAAGAACCTATCAGAAAAATCAAGTAGTACCGGCAAAAAGAAGCTGCCGGTCGGCGATTTCGTGATAGGTTCATGCCTGATTTAACAGTAACACGCTTAAGACATTTATTATGTTAACGCTTTCTAAAAGCGCTGTCAACAAAATTCGTAAAAATTTTTTTCTTACCGGTGGGTTACCCGCCAAATATGCAGAATCAGGTAGGTCTCGTCATCGGGAGACAGGGTCCAGTCAGCTTCGCGCTTAAGGTACTGGGCGATCCGGTCGACGGTGTCCTTTTCTTTGGGATACTTGTCGACCATCAGCTGCAGGAGGGCCGGGTCCAGTTCGGCGTTGGCCTGCTTGTGGGTCAGATGGCGGATGATCAAGGCTCGGAGGTGGGTGATGAAGCGTTCATAGTTGAAACTGTCGGTATCCAAGGTGATCCCGTACTGGTACTGGACGATGTTGACAATGCCGCCCAGGTAGCGGGTCATCCGCATGGTGTCCTGCAGCTTGGAACCGTCGGACTCGGCATTGATGAAGTGGTAGGTTAAAGAGACTGCTTCGGAGTGGTTGAAGGTGAGGTGGACCGTGTCAGAAATGATCTCCAGGGCTTCTTTGGCCGCGGCGTATTCTTTTGGAAAAAGCGTCTTGGTTTCCCAGCTGCCGCTGGCCGGGCTCAGCTCGGCGCCGTCCAGGGTCCGCTTGATCATGAAGTCGATGTGGTCGGCCAAGGCAAAGTACTGGTAGCCGGTGAAGGAGATGCCGTACTTTTTCTCCACCGCGCTGCAGACGGCGTCGGTGGCTTCAAAAGACTTGGGATCGATTCCCTGGACGACTTCGGGCTCGACCTGGTCGATCTCGTCTTGAGCCACGAAGCGGCGCTCAATCTTGCTTTCATCGACCGGCATGCCCTTTTTCAAGCCAAAACCGATTCCCTTGCCGATCACGACCCAGTCTTTGCCAGCGGCATCTTTGACAAGGGCGGCATTATTGTTGTAATTTTTGATAAATTCCATAGCAAGTCCTCGTTAACAAATACAAATCGCGTCATTATTCAATGTTAGCGTTAACAGCAATATTTTGTCAATCCTGCGTTTGGCGGGGGAAAAGCTCGCCTTTCGAATTTGTGAAAAGAACAATAGAAAAAATTGATCGATAAAAGTGGCCGCTTGCCTTTTTTCACGCGCAGGCAAGCGCTAGCATATTTTTGGAATAGAAAAAACAAAGGACTGAAAATATGACTGATGAAAGAAACAATGACATTCTGCCGGTAAAAATCAGCGGCGTCACTGGCCCGGTAACGGGCTGGCTGGACGGGCACACCATCCTGCTGGGCCTGTTCGCGGATCCGATCAGACACTCGGTTTCGCCAACGATGCACAACAACGCTTTTGCCAAGCTGGGCCTGAACGGGGCCTACCTCTGCTTTGAGATCGGGCCGGACCGGATCGGGGACGCTGTCAGTGCCCTGCGGACTTTGGACATGCGGGGCGCCAACGTGTCCATGCCGAACAAGCAGGCGATCATCCCTTACCTGGACAAGCTGGACCCGGCGGCTGAGATCTGCGGGGCGGTCAACACGGTGGTCAACGAGCACGGGCTGTTGACCGGCTACACGACTGATGGCACGGGCTGGCTGCGGTCTTTGAAAGAGGACGGGCAGGACGTCAAGGGCAAAGTCATGACTCTGGCTGGCGCCGGCGGGGCGGCAATTCCGATTGCCGTGGCCGCGGCCATGGGCGGAGCCAGGGAGATCAGAATTTTTAACATTCACGACCGCAACTGGGAACCAGCCAAGGAAAAGGTGGCGGCCATCAATGAGGCAACCAGCTGTGTCTGCAGCTTGAACCCGATGGAGGACAAGGAAGCCTTCAAGCAGTCGATCGCTGAATCAGCCATTTATTGCGATGCTACCGGGGTAGGGATGCCGCCGCTGGATGACATGTCACTGGTTGAAGACCCGTCCTGGCTGCACGAGGACATGGTGGTCAGCGACACGGTTTATGAACCGCGGGAAACCAAGCTGATGCGGATCGCGCGCCAAGCCGGCGTCAAGCATGTCTACAACGGCTTGGGCATGGTGGTCGGCCAGGGGGCGGAAGCCTTCAAGCTCTGGACCGGCCAGGAAATGCCAGTTGAATACATTAAGGAAATCGTCGCCAAGGCGTAAGAAAAGCGGACAAGTTAGCACTTGTCCGCTTTTGTGTTGCCTACTTTTTCTTGAGCAAGTCCTTGTACATGGCCCGGTCTGCTTCTGGGATGCCCAAGAGATCCATGGCCCCGTCTGGAGTCAAGTTGGTGGTTTTCAAGATGTTGATCAGGTAGTCTTTAGTAACTTCCTTGGTTACCTTTGCGGTCACTTCTTCAATGACTTCCTTCTTGGCCCGGTCAATCTTGACCTGGATGAATTGCGGCAGTACTTCAGTCATGGTAGTCACCTGCTTTCTTGAGCAAGTCCTTGTACATGGCCCGGTCCGCTTCTGGGATGCCCAAGAGATCCATGGCCCCGTCTGGAGTCAAGTTGGTGGTGCTGAGAATGTTAAGCAAGTAATCTTTAGTCACTTCTTCGGCAGTTTCCTTCTTGGCCCGGTCAACCTTGACCTGGATGAATTGCGGCAGTACTTCAGTCATGGTAGTCACCTGTTTTCTTGAGCAGGTCCTTGTACATGGCCCGGTCCGCTTCTGGGATGCCCAAGAGATCCATGGCCCCGTCTGGAGTCAAGTTGGTGGTTTTCAAGATGTTGATCAAGTGGTCTTTAGTAACCTTCTCGGTCGTTTCTTTAGTAACTTCCTTGGTTACCTTTGCGGTCACTTCTTCGGCAGTTTCTTTCTTGGCCCGGTCAACCTTGACCTGGATGAATTGCGGCAGTACTTCAGTCATGGTGGTCACCTCGTTCTTATTTCTTTTTCCCAATTTCTTGATTAACTCGTCATAAGCATGGCTGCCCGACAGGGCATCCATCATATCCAAAAGAAGCTTCACATCTTCTACCGACAGCTTCTTGGCGCTTGGGTGGTATTCTTCACCAGCATTTGTCTGGATGAAATATTCCGCCAGGCAGAAAAAGGCGCTCTTGAAACGCTTATCCAGCTCTTTTGCATTCAAGTCGCTGATCCGGTAAAAAGCCTTGATCTTGTAATCACTGATCAGCGGCCGCATTTCCTCGGGGAGCTTTTGCAGATTGATGTTCCCCAGCAAATTCCGGCTGTAGTTCCAAGCTTCTTTCCCGTAGTATACCAC
>NZ_BOCG01000257.1 GCF_016587775.1 Lactobacillus nasalidis
ACATCTAAGTAGCTGCAGGAAGAGAAAGAAATTCGATTTCCCAAGTAGCGGCGAGCGAACAGGAAAGAGCCCAAACCGGCAGATTTATCTGCCGGGGTTGTAGGACTGAGTCATGGCACTTCAGAGGATAGCAGAAGCATTTGGGAAAATGCGCCAGAGAGGGTGAGAGCCCCGTAAGCGAAATCCAAAGAAGGCCTATCAGTATCCTGAGTAGGGCGGGACACGTGAAATCCCGTCTGAATCCGCGAGGACCATCTCGCAAGGCTAAATACTAACCAGTGACCGATAGTGAACCAGTACCGTGAGGGAAAGGTGAAAAGAACCCCGGGAGGGGAGTGAAAGAGAACCTGAAACCGTGTG
>NZ_BOCG01000258.1 GCF_016587775.1 Lactobacillus nasalidis
CCGAGGCGGCCGCCATGGCGGCTTACGCCATCAAGCGGGGCGTGCCAAGGGACCTGATCCTGCTGGAAGACCAGTCCCGGAACACCGAGCAGAACATGGAGTTCTCCCAGATCGTGGCCTACAACGACTTCGGCAACGGCGACTTCCGGGCCTGCTTCTTCACCAGCAACTACCACCTTTTCCGGTCGGCCATCTATGCCAAGCAGGCGGGGCTGGACGCCAACGGAATCGGCTCCTACACCCGGCCCTACTACCTGCCCAACGCGGTTTTGCGGGAATTTGCCGGGATGTTCGTCATGAACCGGCTCCGCCACTTCACCGTGATGGCCCTGATCGTGGCCAGCTACTTCGCTTTAGCAATTTGCAAGCTGTTAAACGTTTTTTAACTTTTTAAAAATTACCCGAAAAATTTTGGGTAATTTTTTATTTTTTCTAGTATCTTCCTCAAGCTTAGAGCCATATATCTTGCGGCCATTTTGGCAAAAAACAGAATCCCGTCAAATCAACACTTTATCTAGTGGTTGGCCTTTTGACACAGACACCAAATATTGATAAGATCGTAACCGTGTTAAATTTAAGGGGGATTTTATCGTGAAGAAAATCAAATTCAAGCAAGTTTTAGCAACTGGTACCGTCCTGGCAGCGGGGATCGCCTTGACGGCCTGCTCAGGGGCCAAGCAAAACGGCGGCGGCTCCAACAAGAAGAGCTCAGCCAGCGTGGCCTTGATCACTGACATTGCCGGGGTTGACGACCACTCCTTCAACCAGTCCGGCTGGGAAGGGATGGTGGCTTACGGCAAGTCCCAGGGCTTAAAGCGGGGCACCAACGGCTACCAATACTTCGAATCAAGCTCAGCTTCTGACTTTACGCCGAACATCAACCAAGCGGTTGCGGCCGGCTACAAGACCATTTTCGGCGTCGGCTACTCACTTAAGGGGGCAATTGCTTCAGCAGCCAAGAAGCACAGCGACAAGAACTTCGTCATCATCGACGACGTCATCAAGGGGCAAAAGAACGTGGCTTCCGCCAACTTCAAGTCCCAGGATGCTTCCTACATGGCCGGGGTAGTTGCGGCCCGGACCACCAAGACCAACGTGGTCGGCTTCATCGGCGGGGTTCACGGGGACATCGTCGACCTGTTTGATGCTGGTTTTGCCAAGGGCGTGCAGGACACGGCCAAGAAGATGGGCAAGAAGATCACGGTTTTGAACCAGTACGTCGGCTCATTCACGGCTGCTGACAAGGAAAAGTCCATCGCCAAGGCCATGTTCGCCAAGAAGGCCGACGTGATCTTCCACGCTTCCGGTTCTGCCGGCCAGGGCTTGTTCAGTGAAGCCAAGTCCATCAACGAAGAACTGCCGGCCAGCTCCAGCAAGAAGGTCTGGGTCATCGGGGTCGACTCTGACCAGTCCAGCCTGGGCAAGTACAAGTCCAAGGACGGCAAGACTTCCAACCTTTGCCTGACCAGCGTCATGACCGGGGTCAACGTGGCGGTCAAGGACATCGCCACCAAGGCAGCCAAGGGCAAGTTCCCAGGCGGCAAGCAGCTGGTTTACGGCTTGAAGCACAACGGGGTCTACCTGACCCGGGGCTACGTGTCAGCTTCCGTTTGGAAGCAGGCACAAACTGCCCGCAGCCAGATTCTGGCCGGCAAGATTTCCGTACCAAGCCACCCAAGCAAGTAAGCAAAGAAAACAAAAATCTCTGAGCCGGAGCTCAGAGATTTTTTTGCGTATCAGGCGTTTTTTTCGCGGGCGGACTGGAGCAAGACCAGGCAGAAGATGACGAGGAGGATGATGGCTCCAGCTGAGAAGTAGAGGGCCACGCTGCTCTTTACCCGGCCTTCAAAGAAGCCCAAGACCAGGGCCATGATCAAGGTCAAGAAGATGCCCACGAAGCGGAGCAGGGCCGTGCTCCGTCCCTGGTAGGCGGCGGGAGTTTTCATGATCCGACTGGTTTCCAGGTAGGTGTAGACGGGGATGCCGGTACCAAAAATACTGCCAAGCAGGAGGCCGAAAACAAAGGGAGACAGCTGGCTGCCTGCCCCGCCGCTCAGATAGGTCGCCCCGGCAGAAAGAACGATCATGGTAAGGACAGAGAGCTTTTTGAGGCCAGCAGGCAGGTTGACCACGGCCCGGTTGAGGCCAGCACCGACTGCCACGGCCAAGATGATGCCCAGGCCAATCACCAGGATTGACTTGAACTGGGGATCATAGCGGCCGATTTTTAGAATCACCAGGCTCATGACCAGCTGGTTCCGGCAGGTAAAAAGGACTTCGGCGGCAAAGATCAAGGCAATGCTGTTTTTAAAGACGATGCTGACTGATTCCCGGATGTCGCGGGCCAGGATGGAAAAGCTGAAGGAAGGTTGAGCGGAAGCCACAACTTGGTCAGCCGGCACCCGCAGCCAGATTAAGAGGGCCAGCAGGTAAAGGGCGGCGCAGAGGTAGAGGTAGTTGGGCAAAGCCACGAAGCTGAGGGTCACGAAAACCAGCAGATAACCGACAATTGAGGCGATAGAGTTCAGCGAGCTGATCCCCTGCTGCACCAAAGGAATGGCCTCCCGGTTCTCCTTGCGGACGATATAGACGGTTCTGGCGGCGTTGTCGAACTCGCTGATAACGGAAATGACAATGTCGACGACAATCAAGACGCCGATGAAGGCCGCCTTGTCCAGGTTAAAAATCAGCGGCGGAAGCAGGCAGGCTATTCCTGAGAGTAAGGTGGTGAAAAAAAGGATCCGCCAGGCACCATGCTGGTCAACGAAGCTGCCGATAGCCAGGGCAAAGGCCACGCTTACGGCAACGCTGATGTTGTTGACCAGGCTGTTGACCGCGGGGCTGGAGACGTACTCCTGGACTATGAAGGACAGGGCCACGCTATAGATGCTGGCCGCCAGCATGATCATTCCTTGCGAGGAATTAAAGGGCAGGGTTGGTATTTTTTTCATTGTTCACTCACCTTGTTTTCACTTTTCATTCGTTACTGAAAGTATACTCCTTTTTCATGCTAATGGTATCTTTTTAAAAAAGCGGACACAAAAAGTGCTGGGCGGAGGCTCAGCACTTTTACATCTATTAATTTTTCCCGGCTTTAACAGCCCAAGAGACCAGGAGCAGGCCAGCGAGAAACATTGCTTCTGGCAGCAGCATGCTGGACAAGTCAAAAGCAGCATCCCGCAAAAAGTAGAAGGCCAGCAAGGCACTGATGATCAAGACGGCCGCGAAATCGCGCCAATCTTCGCTACTGAAAGCTTGCCGGTCCTTTTTAACAAAAATCATGACCAAGCCGGCAAGGCCCAGCAGCAAATAGAGAGCCGCGATCACAAAAAGTACCAGCGCCGTTTCAAACTCCTTTCTGACCAGCACCCCTTCAACTAGGAGCAGACTCCCGCTTGTCAGAAAAATCACTGCCAATTTCCGCCAGCTAAAAGTCACCGGCAACTGCTTAAAGCCGCTCAGCAGCATCCCGCAGCCGATCAACAAATTTACCCAAAACAAGCTATTCATTTCTTTACCTCCTTTACATCCGAACTATCCTTTCGGCCTAATCAGAATTATAGTTTCAGCGCAAAAAAGAGAGGCAAGAAATTCAAATCCAGTCATTTAACCGTCATAAGCGGTCAATTCTGCTTCAACTCCCGCAGCCGGCGGCCACAGCTCCGCGCATATTTCAGCTTCTCCCCGTCAAATAAAGTGATTGTCCTGGAGCGCAGGTCTATCTCAGCTATATTTTTAGGATTGACCAAGCAAGATTGGGATATTTTTAGCAAAAAATCGCATTCCTGGTCAAGCTGCTTAAGGTTGCCGACAAACTCCGCCCGCAGATTTTTCGCGACTAGCTGCAGCTTATGTGGAAATGGCGTCGTCGCGACGTAGTAGACATCATCAGTATTGATATTTCTAAGCTGCCGGCCGACTTTATAGGTAAAAGTCTGCTTTTTGACCAAATTCAGCCGCGTAAGCCTCTCCAGCGCCAGGCGCAAAGTCGCCACAACCCTTTCCTGCAGACTGTCCAAATCAGCATTTTTTACGATATAGTCCAGCGTACCGATTCTTCGCTGAAAAGTCTGCAAGGCCAGCTCCGAATGCGTGGTTACGAAAATAACCTGTCCCTGCGGATCAAGACGCAAGAGCTCTTCTGCCAAGTCCAAACCGTCCATTTCTGACTTGGCAAATTCAATATCCAAAAAGTAGATTCCCCGCTGAACCTGCCGGTCAGCCGCATAAGCCAAAACTTCTTGCGGAGATCCCATTGCTGAAACAGAAACGGTCTGTCCGTAATCCTCCGCTAAAAATTCTCCCGCCAGCTTGACCGTCTTTGCCAAAGACCGCACCTGCAGCAGGTCGTCATCACATACCAGAATTTCAGTCATCTTTTCCTCCTAATTACGCGACAGTCAGCGCGAAAATAAACTTGTCCCCTTCAATTCGATACTCAACAAACAAATTCGCGTATTTCTTCTGCAGCTCCTGCACATTGCTCAGTCCCAAACCCGCGTGTCCCCGCTTGCTGGTAAAGTTTGCCTGGCTAAAAACCGGTAAATCTTTCTTTTGCTGGTCACGCAGCTTGTTCTTTATGGTAAATTCCAGAGAATTTTCCTGATCCCGGTAAAACATGATCTCAACAACAGGAACCTGTCCACCAGCTTTGTATGACATGCTTTCCTCAATGGCATTGTCAAAAGCAATCCCAACGATTCTGATCAGATCATATACGTCAATTCCAGCCGGGACTTCGATCATCTGCCGGGCCTCGAAAACATAGCGGATTTGCCGCCGGCGGAGTTCCTGCAGCTTGGCAATCACCAAGCTCTGCAGCTGTAGGTCAGCAATCCGGTCAACGTCCTTGAACTGCCACAATTCTTCTCTTTTCAAAATGTCATCAGAGTACTTTTTCAAGCTGGCCAAGGCAGCTGAAGCCTGGTCATTCTTTAAAGAAAGCTCCAAGCTGCGCAGCATGTTTTGATAATCATGCTTAAAGCGCCGCAATTCTTCCTCGCTCTTTCTGACACTCTGCAGATAGCTGCGCAAGTTCTCTCTATCCTGGTCAGCCAGCTGCCGTTCATAGTCCCGCTGATTGGCCAATAAAACCAGCAGGGTCAAGCAGCCCTGCAAAAGCAGCAAGATCAAAAGGCTGGCCTCTGACCAACCAAACAGCCACAAGCTGAAATCCCAAGCTAAAAGACTAGACAGCAGATATATTTTCAGCAGATAATCCGGCTGCTTATGCCTTCTTTCATTTAGCCGCCGCCAGCCTTCTGCCGCTAATGCCAAAACCGCGTAGATCAGAATAAGCAGCAAAGAGCCCCTTCCAGCTTTGAGAAACGCTTGTAAAAGCAACAGATTTGCCAAAGCCACGCTCAAGCCATAAAACAGAAGTTTTTGCCAGTTTTGCCGGTGGTAAAAGTAAAAAGCCGACAGCAGCAAAACAATGTTTGCCAGATACAAGGCGACCTGCTGGTCTGCCTCTTTCGCCAGAATGAATTCAAAAGTCAGGACACCCAAGCCCGCGGCCGTCAGCAAATCTTCTATTTTCCAACTCACATGCATTAATCTAGCCAAACTTGTCAGCTCAAACAAAGCTGAAACAGCTGCTAAAGCACTCAATACCAGCTCTTCCATTTTTACCCTTTCCTCCTCCAACAACTAATATCCGCCATCCTACTGCATTATTCTTCTTCGTTCAAGCTCTGGTAGCCGTAATTTGCCAGCTGCTGGTCAGTATCAATCACCGACATACCCCTAACCAAACAGTAGATCAAGACCGCGTCCCGTTTTACGTTGGCATAAAGGGCACCATTATCGCTCAAAGACAGAAGGCGGTTGGTTTCAGCCAGAGACAATTTCAAGCTGAGGGCCAGGGACAAAACCTTATTCCTTGCTGGCAGACGCCGTCCCTTCAAAATTTGATAGCCATAGCTGCGTTCGATCATGGCCTCGTTGAAGAGCTCGCTTTTCTTGACCCCCTTATCTTCGATCAGCTTGTTCAAGTAGCCGGCAAAATTGTAATCAGCCACTTGATCTAGTACATTAGAAATATGATCTGCTTTCAAAGCAGCGAGTAATTTTTCAGTTTCCAATTTATTACCCCCATTGTTATCATTATGGCAGAAAGATTTTATATAGGAAGCGGCAGAGATGAAGCAAGGAAAAATAAGCGACTACGTTAATCCCGTCCCCATTAAAATAACGGACGACAAGGCAATTTTCAAAGTTGAGAAGCTGACTCCAACCCCTTACATCGAGCGGGTCCTTCCTTTAGAGTACGCTCCTTTATATGAACAGCTGGCTGAGCTGGACACCGCGATTCCCAAAATTGTCTGCCTAGAAAAAAGCGACCGCTTGACTGTCGTTGAAGAATACATCGCTTCTCCCCGCCTCGACCAGTACTTAGAGACCCACAAGCTCACTTCTGACCAGATCCACGACTTGATCTGCCAGCTGCTGGACGTCCTCGCGGTCCTGCACCAGCAGACGCCGCCGATCATCCACCGGGACATCAAGCCAGAGAATATTTTTTATGATGGCAAAAAGCTGATCCTGGCCGACTTCGACATCGCCCGGAACATGCAGGAAGACGCCGACCGCGACACCCGCATCTTGGGATCTCTGGGCTACGCGGCCCCGGAACAGTTCGGTTTCAGCCAGAGCGGGCCAGCCAGCGACTTCTATGCGGTCGGGGTGCTGATGAACGTCCTTTATACCGGCTGCCTGCCCAGCGTCCGCCTTTATAAGGGGCCTGAACGGGAAATCATTGAAAAAGCTACCCATATCAACAGCCAGAAACGCTACCAAAGCGCCAAGGAATTCAAGGACGCCATCACTGGCTTAGGCCGGCCAAGCTGGCGTCTGCCAGGCTTCCGCAGCCATCAGCCCGCCCGCATGCTTACAGCTGCTTGCGGCTACCTATTGATGCTGTTTAGTTCCTTTAATATGGAAGCCAAGAGCGACTCAGCGGCTGACCGTTTCCTGCTCCGCCTGTCCTTTTTCATGGTTCTTTTCTTGATTGTCCTGTTTGCCTGCAACTACCGCAATATCAAGAGCATGTGCCTTTTCCATTCATCCAAGTCCAAATTTACCCGGGCCTGCGGGATCATCATCAGCTACCTGCTCGTGGCCACGGTGTTGACCACGGCTTTAGCCGCCTTATCGGTAGCGATTTCATCTTTTAGCCGTTAGTGGGCTGCCTGCCCACCAATCCTTCTCTTTAAAAGTCTACACTTAAACTGTCGCTGGTTTATGTGAGAGTAAAAAAATTTGAAGGAATAGGAATCATGGCAAAGCAAATCAAAGATGAGAATGGGAATGTGTACGTACAAAAGAAAAAGTTCTACAAGCGCTGGTGGTTCTGGCTGCTGGTCGTGCTGGTTGTCGTTTTCTTCGGAAGCGGGGCCCTCGGCGGGTCAAGCGATAGCAGCAATAGCTCTGACTCGGCAGCCAAATCCCAGACCAGCTCTAAGAAAAAAGCTGAAGTCAATCCCTTGAACAAGGTTTACTCAGTCGGCCAGAAAGCATCTTACAAGGGATATGAAATCAAAGTCAACAGCGTCAAGTTCAGTCAAGGCAGCGAATACAACCGACCAGACAGCGGAAAGCAGTTCGTGATCATCAACATTACGATTACCAACCACACCGATGAAAGCCAAGACTACAATCCGTTCGACTTCAAGCTGAATGCGGATGGCAACAACACTGACCTTGACGCGATTGACACGGATGTTGACAACACTCTGGACGCCGGCTCCTTGGACAAGGGCGCTTCAGTTTCAGGAAATTTGGTTGGCGAAGCCAAGACTTCCGCCAAAAAGTTGCAACTGCAGTACAAAACCTCATTTTGGAACGACAATACGGTTAAATTCAAGCTCAAATAAACCGCGAAAGCGAAGCCTGCGAGAGCCAGGTTTCGCTTTTTTGTTAACCGCTATCAAAAAGCAGTTCGGAATTTCGTTTATATTGTTGCTTTTTTCTATTTTTACACTATAATAAACTAAGATAAAAATAAACATCTTTCGCGATTGTCACACAAACATTCGTGTTGTAACGGAGGAAATCACGTGTCTGTTTCTAAATTTAAAAAGTTAGCAACCATCGCTACTGCTGCTGTTTCAGTTTCAGTTCTGTTAACTGCTTGCCAAGGCAAGAAGTCATCATCTTCAACTGGTACTAAGACCACCAAGCACAGCATCGCGCTTATCACTGACAACAACGCCATTGACGACCACTCCTTCAACGAAGCTGCCTGGAATGGTTTCAAGGCCTTCGGTAAGAAGCACGGTCTGAAGCAAGGCAAGGGTGGCTACCAATACTTTGAATCTTCATCAGCCGCCGACTTTACTCCTAACGCCAACGAAGCTGCCAGCTCCGGCTTTGAAACCATCTTCGGTGTCGGCTACCAACTGACCAGCGCTATCAAGTCCGCTGCCAAGAAGAACCCTAAGAAGAACTTCGTGATCATCGACGACGTGATCAGCGGCCAAAAGAACGTTGCTTCAGTTACCTTCGAAAGCAACCAGGCATCATACCTGGCTGGTGTCGCTGCTGCTTACACTACCAAGACCAACCACGTAGGTTACATCGGTGGTGCCAAGTCAGCTACCCTGGAACTGTTCGAAGCCGGCTTTAAGCAAGGTGTTGAAGCAGGTGCCAAGGCTTTGGGCAAGAAGATCAAGGTTGACGACCAATACATCGGTAACTTTACTTCAACTGACAAGGCCAAGTCAATCGCTCAATCAATGTACGCCAGCGGCGCGGACATCATCTACCACGCAGCCGGCAACGCTGGTAACGGGGTCTTCACTGAAGCCAAGGATATCAACAAGAACCGCAAGGCTTCCAAGAAGGTTTGGGTCATCGGTGTTGACGTTGACCAATCAAACCTGGGTAGCTACACTTCCAAGGACGGCAAGAAGAGCAACTTCGTTCTGACTTCAGTTCTGAAGGGTCTGGACGTTGCTGTTGAACGTCTTGCTGAAAAGGCATACCAAGGCAAGTTCCCAGGCGGCAAGCACTTTGTCTACACTCTTGAAGGCAACGGTGTTTCTGTAACCAAGGGCAACATCGACTCCAAGACTTGGAGCAAGGTTCAAGCAGCCCGCAAGCAAATCTTGAACGGCAAGGTTAAGGTTGCTGAAAGCGTAAGCGACTTGAAGTAATCTCAAACAACAGATTTTTTAAAGGCACTCATCAATTCGATGGGTGCTTTTTTTCTTCGCCCTTGCGTTATAATTATATTAAGGAAGCGCTTTTACAAAAAGCGCATAATACTAGTGGCGAAAAACGTACTTAATGTGTTTGATTATATGTAAGAGATAGCAGGTAGGTTTTAAGTTGAATTAGCGTAAGGAAAGCCAGAACTTTGCTTTAGGTTAGAGCGCAAATTTTAGTCATACTTCAGAAACATATGTTTGGGGATCTACAGGAATACGTGCTAAAATATTCCTCGAAACAAAGATTGAGAA
>NZ_BOCG01000259.1 GCF_016587775.1 Lactobacillus nasalidis
CAAAATGGCTTCGCCATGCTTTTGGATCAAGTCTACCAAATATTGGATTCCTCCACGCTCCATCCCATATTTTCGGCTGAGGTAGGTGCCTCTTCTATGATCGTCTACCCATTCGTGGTAGATAGCGAGTTTTATTTCTTTAGTGTATTTAGTCATGAAAATAACCCCCGAAATTAGTGTCCTAATTTCGGGGGTCATATCAATCCCGTGCGGATGCTCTTTTTTGCTTTAATAAATAACTTTTTAAAGGAAACGCTATTTTGACAAAGTAAAAAATGTATAATTAATTTGTGTAAAAGTTATTGTTATTTATGAAAAGGAAAAGTGTGGAGAATGAAAAAAGAAAAAATAATTTTTTCCGCTGCCTTGCTGGCTTGCCTTTCTTTAGGCGTACAGCCGGCTCTGGCAGACACAACTGCAACAACTGCAACTACCACTGCGACTACAAGCACGACTGCTACGACTAGCACGACTACTACAAATGGCACAACTGCCGCGACTGGTACAACTGCCGCGACTAACGCTACTACCAGCAACAAGCAGTCGTCAGCGGCTTCAACCAGCTCATCTGCTAAAAAAGCCGCGCCTGCCAAGGTCAAGGTCAACCTCAAGGATTATCTGACAGCCAAACCAACCGTCGTTCGGACCAAGCGGGCCTTAACTCTTTACAGCAACCTGTCTTTGACCAAAAAGAGCACCACGGCCGCCAAGAAGAGCTACTACTTGGTCAGCAGCTTGAAGAAGAATTCCGCGGGCATCCCCGTGCTCAAACTGCACAATGGCAAATATCTGGCTGCCAAAAAGAGCGATCTGACAATCGTCAAGCCTTACCAAAACCCGAAGCAGTACCACCAGATCCACTATACCCAAGTCAAGCCTTACGGCCAGGTGGGCTACACTGTCAAGCGCGGCTATGAAGGCATCAAGACCTACCTCATCATGAAGCGGCTTGGCACCTACAATGGCTACAACTACTACAATACCGCCACTTGGTACGCTGTCCGCCGCTTCCAGGCCAGCCACCATTTGAAGGTAACGGGCAATGTCGACCAAAAGACCTGGACCAAGCTCGGCCTGGGCACGAAGCTCTTCAAGCAGATCGACAGCTACACCGCTCCTCTTGGCGCCCAAGCCTGGCAGGGACGCAAGGCCCACATTGAGGCCATGATCAAGCAGGCCTACAAGTATCTTGGCCATCCTTACCTGGTTGGTTCATCTTCCATGACCCGCTACGGCACTGACTGTTCCGGTTTGGTCATTCAGAGCCTTTACGCCGGCGGGATCAGCCCTGTGCCGGTCAGCGCCATCGGTCACGCCCATCCTGGCAATGAATGGAATTCACGGAACCTGTGGGCTGATAAAAAGCTGAAGCGGGTTTCCTATGCCAGCCGGCAGCGCGGTGACCTGGTCTTCTACTACCAGCCAGGCACCCGGACCATTTGGCACGTAGCCATCTACCTTGGCCACAACATGGTCATCGAAAGCTGGCCGCCGCGCATCATGGTGCAGCCAATCGTCAACGGGCAGCGGAACATCGTTGCCGGGATCAAGCGTCCTTTCCTGTAATCTATGAGAAAATCTACCTTTATGAAAAAAACGCCTTATAAATTTCTGGCAGCTGCCAGCCTGTGCCTCTGCTTCCTGCAGCCAGTTCAGGCCTTTGCCGACACGCAAACAGATCAACAGAATACTCAACAGAATACACAACAAAACACTCAACAAAACACTCAACAAAATACTCAACAAAATACTCAACAAAATACCCAACAAAATAACCAACAGAATACAGACCAAAATAACCAACAAAATAATAATCAACAGAATACACAGCAAATTCCCGACGGCTGGAAAACTGAATCCGGCCACCGTTATTACTACCAAAACCAGCAGAAGCTGACCGGCTGGCAGGCTATCGACGGCAAAAAGTACTACTTCGCTGCTGACGGCAGCTTGCTCACCGGCTGGCAGACTATCGACGGCAAAAAGTA
>NZ_BOCG01000260.1 GCF_016587775.1 Lactobacillus nasalidis
CCTGGCTGCTGCGGCCCAGGAAGGCTTCCATGGCCGGCGGCAGGGAGCCGACCAGGTCAGTCAGCTGCTTCAAGGCCGGCAGGCCCTTTTCCTTGACGGCCTGGCCGCTGATGGCGTGGTAGACCGTTTCCGGGAACTTGAAAGGACTGGCCGTGGACAAGACGACGGTTGGTCCTGGGGCCGCCACCTGCTCTTTGAAGTGCTTGGCAGCCAGGGAGGCCACGGCCGTGTGCGGGTCGATGACGTAGCCGCTCTCTTGGTGAACCCGCTTGATTTCGCCTTCGATTTCCTCCGGAGTGGCATAGTCGGCCCAGAAGCCGTCCAGCTTGGCCCGCATTTCTTCTGGCAGCTGGTATTCGCCCTTGCTGGTCAATTGTTCCATCAACGACTTGACCAGGTCCGGATCCTGGCAGAGGTCAAAGAGCAGGCGCTCCAGGTTGCTGGAGACCAGGATGTCCATTGACGGCGAGTTGGTAACGTAGAAGTCCCGCTTCTTGTCGTACTTGCCGGTCTTGAAAAAGTCGGTCAGGACATTGTTCTTGTTGGAAGCGCAGATCAGGCGGCCGACCGGCAGGCCCAGCTTTTTGGCATAGTAGCCGGCCAGGATGTCGCCGAAGTTGCCCGTCGGCACCGAGAAGTTGACCGGGTCGCCCGGCTTGATGGCGCCTTGATCCAAGAGCTGCCCGTAAGCGGCGAAGTAGTAGACGACTTGAGGCAGCAGGCGGCCGATGTTCATGGAGTTGGCGCTGGAGAAGGTCAGGTCATGCTGGGCCAGCAGGCTGTTCATGTCCGGGTCATTGAAGATCTGCTTGACGCGGCTCTGGGCCTGGTCAAAGTTGCCTTCAACCGCCACGGCCACGGTGTTGGCGCTGTTTTCGCTCAGCATCTGCTTGAGCTGGATCGGGGCCACGCCCTGGTAAGGGTAAAAGACGATGACCCTGGTCTTCTCCAAGGCCTGGAAGCCCCGCATGGCGGCCGTCCCGGTGTCCCCGGAAGTTGCCGTCAAAATCACGATGCCGCGCTGGTCGGCGGAATTCGCCAGCGCCGTCTTCATCAAGCGGGGCAGGCACTGCAGGGCCACGTCCTTGAAGGCCAGAGTCGGCCCGTGGAAGAGCTCGAGATAGTGGCTGCCGGCCTTTTCAGTGGTCAGCGGGGTGATCCGGTCATCGTCCCATTGACTGCCGTAAGCCCCTTGAACGATGGCTTCCAGCTGCTGGGAACTGTAGTCGGGCAAAAAGCGCTCCAAGATGCTTTTGGCCAATTCCTGGTATGGCAGGGCAAAGAGCTCCTGCAAGCCGGCCGGCGTGAAAGCGGCCGGGAATTCTTTAGGCACGAACAGGCCGCCGTCTGGGGCCAGGCCTTGAACGATTGCTTGGGCAGCGGTAACTTCGTGCCCATGACTGCGAGTACTGCGGTAAATCATAGATCCTCCCTAAAAAAGCTGGGTATAGTAACAATGGTTAGGAGAAAAAATTTTTTCTTTATGGCTAATTATAACGATGAAATCATTTTTCTTAAAGGGAAAACATGATAGAATGATTAAAAAAGTCGGCAAAACAGTGCTTTGCAGTTAAAAATGAGGTGAACAAGCGTGAAAATCAAAGTCCCAGCATCCAGCGCCAACTTAGGTCCGGGTTTTGACTCCATCGGGGTGGCCATTTCCCTTTACCTGACCATCGAGGTCCTGGGCGAGAGCGACCGCTGGCAGGTGGACCACAGTTTGGGCGACCTGCCCCGGGACGAGAAAAACATGATCGTCCAGGCCGCCTTGAGCGTCAAGCCGGACCTGCATCCCCGCCGCCTGCGGGTCGAATCCGACATTCCCCTGGCCCACGGCCTGGGCTCCAGCTCCAGCGCCATCGTCGGCGGCATCGAGCTGGCCGACCAGCTGGGCGGGCTGAACCTGGCGCCGCATGAGAAGATCGAAATCGCCAGCCAGCTGGAAGGGCACCCGGACAACGTGGCGCCGACGATTCTGGGCAGCCTGGTCGTCGGCTGCAAGGTCAACGGCCACTTCACGGCCGTCAAGGCACCGGTGCCGCCTTTTGCCATGATCGCCTACATTCCGGCCTACAATCTGAAAACCAGCGATGCCCGGGCAGTTTTGCCCGCGGAAATGTCCTTTAAAGACGCGGTTCAGGCCAGTGCCGTGGCCAACACGGCGGTGGCAGCCCTGTTTGCCCAGGACTATGAGAAGGCGGGCGAATTGATGGAGGCCGACCTCTTCCATGAACGCTACCGCAGCCGCCTGGTCCCGGAACTGGAG
>NZ_BOCG01000261.1 GCF_016587775.1 Lactobacillus nasalidis
GACCGAGCAGGCAGCCGCTCCGGCGCCAGAAGCAACCGACCTGCCGGACTTGGCGGACGACTTCTTGACTGACGAGCCGCTCACGCCAGAGCAGAAGCGGGCCGAAGTCGTGGCCGACATGGCCAAGAGCGACCAGGAGGTGCACGAGGAGCTGCTCAGCCGGTCGCTGGAAAACGCGGCCAAGGGCACCCCGACCCACCGGACGCTGGCTGACATGCAGCTGGCTTCCAAGAAGCGGCCCTGGTGGAAACGACTTTTCAAATAAGGCGAATTGCTAAATAAACTTTAAAAAAAGCAGGGACCGCGAAAGCGGTCCTTTTTTTGCATTAAAATAATAAACAGCGAAAATAAAAGAAAGGCAAGATGCGAGCAGAATGGAAAGCAAGAAGCAGCGCCTGTTGGCGGCCCTGATCCTATTGGCGGTCGGGCTGGGACTGACGGCGCTGACATATTTCAAGACGACTGGCTACAAGAACCAGGTGGCAGTGATCACTGACCAGAAGATCAAGGACCGCTTGCTGAAGAAAGAAACCGACATTTACGGCAACAAGGACGAGGAGCGCCGGCAGTACCTGCACGTGCAG